>JAHBAL020000226.1 GCA_018500105.2 Anaerolineae bacterium | reverse complement strand
GGGCGCGGTTCCCCGCCGCGGTGCAAGCCGATGCCGAAGGGCTGCGTTCGGCAGCCGTCGCCAAAATCGCCGCTGATCGCCCCCGCCCCTAACCCCTCCCGCAAGCAGGTGGGGAACTGCTCCTCCCCTGCTTGCGGGGGAGGCCGGGAGGGGGGCAATGCGTTTATACTCGCCTCATGCTAACCGACCCACACGACACCCTTACCCATGCCCAAGCCTTGCTGCCCAAACTCAGCCAATGGCGACGGGCGCTGCATCAGCACCCCGAACTGGGCTTCGAGGAATACGAAACCGCCCGCCTTGTGGCGCGTGAATTGCAAGCCTTGGGCATCGAATTTAGCGCCGGTGTCGGCAAAACCGGCATCGTGGCCGACATTCACAGCGGCAAGCCCGGCAAACTCATCGCCCTGCGGGCCGACATGGACGCGCTGCCCATCCACGAGGCCGCCAGCAACGACCCGGCCTATCGCTCGCAGGTGGCGGGCAAAATGCACGCCTGCGGCCACGATGCCCATACCGCCATGCTGATCGGCGTGGCGGCGCTGTTGGCCCAGCACCCGCCCACACGCGGCGGCGTGCGCCTCATCTTCCAGCCATGCGAAGAAACCCAAGACGCCAACGGCGATTCGGGCGGCAAACTTATGGCGCACGAAGGCGCGATGCGCGGCGTAGATGCTGTGCTGGCCTTGCACGTCACTCCCATCCAACCGGCTGGCGTGGTGTCATACGACCCCGCCATTTCGGCCAGCGTTGACAATTTTGAATGTGTGCTGACCGGCGCAGGCGGGCACGCCAGCATGCCCCATCGCACGGTTGACCTCAGCATGGTGCTGGGCCAAGTGCTCAACGCCATCTACAGCCTCGTGCCGCGCAATATTGACCCCATGCAGGCCGCCACCCTCACTGTCGGCTCGGTGCATGGCGGCGACACCCACAACGTCATCCCCGCCGAATATCGCTTGGTGGGAACCTTGCGCACCCGCAGCCGCGAGGCCCGCGACCGCGCTTTGCAAGCCATCGAGCAAGTGGTGGTCTTGGCGCGGGCGCTGGGTGCAGGCTGCACATGGCGTTGGTTGCCCGGCGCGTTGCCGGTGGCGTTGAATGACGAGGCCATGCTCGGCACGATGTTGGCTTCGGCCAAGGCCATGTTGGGCGCGGGTTGCGTGGGCGGGGCCGATGAATTGGGCTTGGGCGGCGAAGATTTCTCGTTTTTAGCCAACCTTGCGCCAGCGGCCATGCTATATCTTGGCACAAAAATGCCGCACGGCGAGCATGGCGACTGGCACACCCCCACCTTCGACATTGACGAGACCGCCATGCCCATCGGCACGGCGATTATGTATGACAGCGTGGCGCGGTTGTTGGGTTAAGCCTCGTTCGTGGCGCTATAAATCAACAATTCTACAGCCATAGCGTTGCATTGCTTGGCAACCGTTTCCCATGCTTGCCATTGGGGAGATAGGGCTTTGTATTCTTGCAAATCAACTTCATCCAAATCATATGGACGCGGGTCAGCAATTTGGCGAATGAGTTGTTGATACATGCTTTCATCATTTGGCTGTGGATACAATTCGTCTAACGATATGAGGGCCGCACACGCCCTCTCAGCGCCTAAATGATGCGATAACGCTGCAAAGTCAAGATAATCACGTGTCGCATTGCGCTTGATAATTAATGCAGCCTTGATACGTAAAATCTCGGCTTCTGTTGGCACAATCACTGTGCCAACAGGTGTTTCAACTGTAGTGGTTTCGAGCGGTTTTTCACGAATTAATTGTCGAATGCCCGTTTCAATGCCGTCTAATTTGCCCAATATCAACACTGGGCGTTTAATTCTTGCTGTTTTCCATCCTGCTACCGACTCAAGTTGGGCTAAAACATGGTCAAATTGTTCACGTAAATCGGTTAAAACATGATCGGCATCTTGTGATATGCGGTGTTGGGCATATAAAGACGCGCTTGTGCCACCGACTAACACTGCACTAGGCAAAATTTGCTGCAAGTGGCAAGCTGCTGAGATGACTTGTTCCCAAACGGGCAACTTTTTCATGTGTGCGTTCTTATTTTTTTAGCAAATGATCGCCATGCCAAAAATGATTGTGAATCATCTTGCTCATGGGCTTGGCATAAGTGCAAAATTTTTGCGGCCAATTGTCCACTGCTGTCACTTAGGGCAGCATGTGCCAATGCACGCCAATCAGCCATGCCGCCGCGTTCGATAATGTCATCAATTGCGGCAAATGTGAAAGGCTGCTTTTCATCGAGCGTGATTAAATGACGATGTTGCATCTCTCTAATTTTAATCGAGAGTGGCTTCAACGCACATAAATTGGATTGCTAAAAATCCAACCGCGATTAAGCAGCCGGTAAGCGTTCAGCTATAGCTTTAAACAGCAACAGTTAAAATAAATTTTCGCCGAAATCTGTAAGGGTCAAGATGATAGCGGAATCGCAAAATCGTCATTTTGCGTAACATCTGTCATTTCGAAATTTAAAGACGTTTGCGCTTATACGCTACGCCCAAAAACGTAAATGAACTAGCTTGTCACCCCGAAGCGCAGCGAGGGGTCTTGTATGATACATTCGCTTAAGTTCAATGCTTGAGTCTAGGGAAGCGATGACGCCGTCGTTTAGGGGAACGGTAGAAAATATCG
>JAHBAL020000423.1 GCA_018500105.2 Anaerolineae bacterium | reverse complement strand
GCTCGGAGATGTGTATAAGAGACAGATTTGGGACTATTTAGACCCAGATGAGGTGGTGTGGCGTTCGAAACGCAATCAAAGCGATGCGGATTATCGTGCTGATTTGGCGCAGCAAGGTGACAAGGTTGTAATTGATATTGAGGTGTTGGAGATGAATGGCGAGGCGCGTTATAGTACCGCGTGGCAGCGTAATCTCGACAATCGCCGCTGGGCTGTCTTGCGTGATCGCACACTGCTTCAATTTGCAAATGATGTGCAAAATTATCAAAATGACGGATTCATTTTGATTGACCAAGCGCTTTATGTGCTGAATGGACAAGTTCGTGTGTCGGGGGTATGGATTGAGAACAAAGAAAACCTGCGTTCGGCCAGTTACACAAATGAAACCTTTAGCGTACATTCAGATCAGTTTGTAGCACTGCGAAATAGCGGCATGATCTTGATCAACTTTAATGTGCGCAGCACCAATGACGGCTTACGTTATTCTGGGGTTTGGATTGAAAATAGAGACGGGTTAAACTGGGAGCTGATGCGTGATCGCACTTTCGGTCAACTTGACGCCGATGGAGATAGACTTAAGGTTACACATCGTCCGATAGCGCTGTCGGGTTATGGGCATAATGGGCAAACTTATTACGCCGTAATATGGATCGAGAATCAAAATGGTCGTAATTGGAAAACCAGCTGGAACGCCACTACCGATGAATTTTCAACAAAATGGGACAAAAATCGCGATGAAGGTTTTCGGGTCACACATCAATCTGTTTATTCGACGACAAATGGGTATCGTTACACCGGTGTATGGCGGCAAAATGCGATTCGAGATGATTGGAATTTGAAAGGCACGATTGACACCCAGATCACGAACTTTATCGCCACCAACAATTTAGCCCCCGGCGTGAGTGTTGGGATTGCCATTAGCAATGAACTGATTTATCTGGAGGGATTTGGTTTTGCCGATGTGGCTGACCAAAAGGCTGCCACCTCGCGCACCATTTATCGGCTGGCCTCGGTCAGCAAAGCCGTTGCTGGCACAATGCTAGTAGACATGGTTGAGGATGGCACGGTCGCGTTGACGGACACTTTGCGCACTTATACCCCGACCATTCTGGCACGTCACCGGAACCATACGCTGCAAGACTTGGCATCGCATCGTTCGGAGGTTCGACACTATCGCGCCCCATTTAGCACAGACCCCACTTGGTTTGTCACCCGAACCTATGCAACCGCGGCTGAAGCATCGGGATTATTTATCAACGATGCGCTAATGACCGGAACAATCAACTACAGTTCCCATGCGTTTACCTTGTTGGGCGTTGGGTTAGAAGGGGCAACCGGGCAAAATGTTCGCCAAATTTTTAAGCAGCGGGTGACCGATCGCTACAATTTGCCAACGCTGCGCCCCGAAAATCGGGCGGTGTATGATGTTGATCGGGCCACCATTTACAGCGTTACGTTGTATTCGAGTGGTAGACGGGTTGATACCGAAGTAACCCCCGACGATATTAGCTGGAAAACCTTGGGCGGCGGTTTAGAATCATCCACCTATGACCTAACCCGTTTTGGCATGAAATTATTAAATGGCGAAATGTTGAACAATGCCTCATTAAACATGTTGTTCACGCCACCAGACAACTCGGATGCTGGGTTTAATAGGCGCTATGCGATTGGTTGGGATGTTCCGAGTTGGCAACCTCAGCCTACGACCCCGCCTTGTCAAACCAATTTTCTTGCGATTTGTCGCACCAGTTTAGTCTATCGTCATGGTTCGCAGTTGGGCGCACGGTCGGCCATCAACCTGTATCGTAATCCCAATATGGTGATTGTTGTTTTGTCGAATCGAGATGATTTGGGATTACCAAGCACTGCAACTACCGTGCCGGGCTTGGCCAATGCGCTGGGCGTCACCATTCTCAATAATGATTTCGGCAATGTGCAAACCTTGATAAACGAACGAAATGCGCAACGGGTAACCAATACGCGAGCGCGTGTTGCTGTGGGCGGTGATGAGACCGAGGATATGGAGCCGAGCCGTGAAGGTGGCACGCCGATGTTCGCGGCGTCGGCCTCAGAATTGCCCCCGACCAACCGCCCACCTGCCGCAACCATGACTGCGGCGGAGATGGCGATGCCAGAATCATCAGCCGACCCAACCGATCAATATTTGCCGCTGTTAGTTCGTTAGTGTGGGGCTGGGGTGAAAGTGTGCCACGCCCGCGCGGGGATCAATCCCCGCGCGGGTGCGCTGCCAACCTTATTGCACCTGATAATTGCGCATCAGCCCTTGATCTTCGTGTTCGAGATTGTGGCAGTGATAGACAAATTTGCCGGTGAAGTCGCTAAAGTGCAACAGCACTTTCACCCGCTCGCTCGGCATGAGCAAAAAGGTGTCTTTCAAACCTTCGTCCATAAACCCAGCCCGCACCGTGTCATAGCCGCTTTGCAATTCCGGCACGGCCAATTTGCGCTCGATCACCTGAAATTGCACCCCGTGAATGTGAATTGGGTGCGCCATACCCATCGGATCCATCATCTCCTTCAGATTGAGCTTGTTGACAAACTCCCACACCTCGGTGGTGTTGAGCTTAACCTGCTCTTCGGGCGCGGCAATATCGCCCTCCCATTGCTTGCCATTGATGCGCCAATTCATCATGACATGATCAATTTCAAACGTGCGCGGGCGGGCCGCATTGATGGCATCGCCAATTTTTAGGCGCGGCACAGGGCTAAATGCCGACGGCAAGGTATAGCTCCCACGTTGTGCATCGTCGCGGGCCACCTTGACCGTCATCACATCAAAGGCATGACCCATCGGCAATGCTTCGTTCATCGCCATGGGCATCATGCCGCTGCTTTGCGATTGATAGGCGGCTGGCACAGGCACATTTTCAGCCCCCTCAAACACCATGCTCACCAGCTTGAGGCTGTCGCCCACGTTGCGCTTGCTAAAATCGGCAAATAGCTCGACCCGTTCACCGGGCGACAAAGTCACATAATTGCGTTGGGCGGCTTTGTCGAGCAACCCGCCATCCGTCCCGATCACGATGAGAGGCGTGCCATCGCTCCACGCCAATTTGTAAATGCGAGAATTGCTGCCATTGAGCAAGCGCAAACGATAGGCCCGCGTTGCCACTGCCAACTCGGCATTAATGCGCCCATTGACCAGAATTTTGTCGCCGAGAAAACCCATCATCTGCGCCATCATGCTGCCCATCATGCCAGCGCCCGTGCCGAGATATTGCAACTGGTTGTCGGCATTAAATGTGCGGTCTTGGATCACCAGCGGCACATCAAATTCACCTGACGGCAACCCCAACGCCTGTTCTTCGGCATCACTCACAATCAACAGGCCCGCCAACCCGCGAAAAACTTGGCGGGCCGTTTCGCCGTGCGGGTGCGGGTGAAACCAATACGTGCCAGCGCGATCTTTCACCTCAAATTCGTAGGTGTAAGTGCTATCGGGCGCAATCGCAATACGCGGATGCCCGTCCATATCTTCGGGCAAATGCAGCCCGTGCCAATGCACCACCGAGTGCGCATTTTTGTCGGGCAATTTGTTGGTAAAGCGCACCCGCACCTTTTGGCCTTTTTTCAGCCGAATAATCGGCCCGATGCTGCTGTTGGGCAATTGGGTGATGATGCTGGCCTCGCCTTTGATCACCTGCCCGTCATATTTCCACACTTGGGTGGCTTTGCCGGGCAGCAAGACAATATCGGTTTGAATGGCACTGAGGGCGATGTCCACATCGGGCGTGAACGCGGGGTTGAGCGCCCGGCCCGGATGTGCCGTCATCGCCATTGGCGTCGCCGCGCTGCTGCGCTGGCCCATGTTGCCATGATTCATATTGCCATGATTCATGCCCGGCATCGTTGTGGTTGCAGATTTGGCACATCCGGCCAAAAATAGAAGGCTGCCTGAAAACGACGTGCGCAACAAACGCCGTCGTGTGATTAATTTGTTTTTCATCTTGTTCCTGCTCGTTTTTACAGAGGTAACGTTTCAATGTTGTAGAGATGGGTCGCCGACCCGCTGCTACAGCAAAATTGTTTGTGTGTATGGGTTCGATTGAAAGACTTACGCACATAAAAAATGTTGGCTCATCTCCCGATAAGTTCAAAATTCAAAGTGTCATCCCGAAACCCTTCAACAGGCTCAGGGCAAACTGTGAGGGATCCCCATTGCCTAAACCAATCTAAGCGTCACACTGGCTTGGCAAAACTTTGGCTGACCTGACTAAGGCTGTTCAAAAGTCAGCGTATGACCTAATTGGAAAAGCCCGATAGGGCTTCGCTGATCAGCCGGACGGGTTTACCCTCCGGCGAACGCGCCTATTGAGCAACGATGGGC
>JAHBAL020000007.1 GCA_018500105.2 Anaerolineae bacterium | reverse complement strand
CCCATGGGGATAAAAGCGTCTGAGCGTCCCTCAAGGCCGGCCCCATTCGATATGCCGAATGTCGGGGCGGTTTCCGGTTTGCTCGACAATAACGGTGACCGCCTCTGCATAGCGCCCCCACGTCATCGCCACATAAGCCCAGCCCACATCATGCACTGCTTTGGTCGGCCAGTCGCTCAGCGTTTCGATGAGTTGCACCTCGACCGGATGGTCAGGTTCGGGGTTGAGCATGTTGTCATAGGCTATGCGCAATGCCTTGATGCTGAGCGTCTGCTTCAATTCGCGGCTCAGCATCGCGTGGGCCTTGCGAAATTGGCGCATGGTCAGCGCAAACGCAAACGCGAGTGCTACATCGGTGAAAGGCGTGGGTTGTGTCATTTGAAGCGAAAAATTTACCTCACATTTGGTGGCACATGCACCGGCAAATGCGTCTCGAATGCCGCAAGCGTCTTTTGCCACCAATCCGCCACACCCACCCATTCATCAGGCGGAGATTGCCACCAAGTTAGGCGGGTGCTGCCGCTGAACTTGGCATACTCAAGGCCATAGGTTATGCCGTCACGTCCCATCACGTCGTCCAGCCGCAATAGTATTTGTAACGCAGTCAACCCCTTTTCAATCGTTTTCCATGTGCTAAGCGGCAAAATGGCCTCCGAACCCGTTAAAATTGGCGGCGTGTCCTCAATCGGATGAGGCGTCAAAATCAGGCGGCGTAACAACAACCCTTGATGGGCGCTGATGACCGTCCACGACGTCCATTGGGCAAATGCCGGGTAGCGCCACATACGCAACAACACCCTAACTCGGCTGATCGGCTGAAGCAGTTGAAATTTTTCGGCACAATGGAGCGCCTGAACAGCGAGGTCTTGATTTTGCTCGTGCATGTATGGCAAATATTACTATAGCCTCAAAATGTCATCACGACGCGTAGCGAGGGATCTTTGCCGAAAATAAGCGCGGCGATTAAATGATCGCAAAAGTCCCTCCTCATTCCTGGTTGAAACAACGCGCGAAATATACGAAATCAGAACACATCTTGATCGTGAGGTTGGTACAACTTATCGGCTAAAGCAAAACAATGATAACGACTATATGCGCAAGCGCCTTTTTTCATTAGCCGAAGATTAAACAGCCTAACCGCTCGCAACACATCACAGTCATTCATCAGCTTTAAGGCTAAATCAACATCTTCTATGAACACATTCACTTGATCTGGCCCACCCGGTTTGTATTGGTGTTTTAGATCAATTCCAAGGTTAGGGTATCGTCTTTCTAAAGCAGTCAATTTTGAGCCAAACGCTTGCTCAAGTGGCGTCAATGCCAAATGCCACGAAAACCCTAATTGCCCATCAGTGACATAAACGGTAAAAACCTCTTGCCAATAAATATTGATGCGAGACAATAAAGTTATATCTGATACTTTAAATGTTGGCAAGCAACTACAACTCCAAAATGACAGCTCGCTTGACTTGATGGCTGGTATTCCTTTTTGCACATATTCTCGCAACACGACAACGGCTTGATCTGCACCGTCCTTGCGCATCAACCGCTCGTAGCGTCGTTGATATTTTCTGCGCAAATTGGGGTCAATTGGTCTTTTGCCATCCAAATGTATGACCTTGAAGTTGTTAAGCCACTCATTTTGGGCTTCTTCCGGCAACACAAGGTCGAAATCTGATTCGCCTTTGGGAATACTAGTCAAAGCAATATTACGCATCTGAAAGCCTTGGCGTTCAAATATGCCAATGGCTTTTCGTTCAACCTCATTAAGCGAATCTTGCGTTACTTCTTGAAAACTTATTTGTTGAATATCGGTATGATTTTTGCTATGTTGAACATACCTGCGTGTCACATCAACAGCTTGACCCACATAGTATTCGCCTGTGGCAAAATGTAGCACATAAATGCCACAACGTTTGTTTGGCTTGAACAAATCTGCTATCGAAGCTCTATTTTCGACATGGTGTGTTATGCCAAATTGCAATTCACGTAATGTTGCGTTGATATTGAGCATAGGGTTTTGTCGTTAAATTAAACAACAGCAGATACCACCCGTTGATCCAACAACCACGACATCAGTCCCGGCTCGGCATAGGCCGCATCCCAACAGTTGTGAGCTAGGTCGGGGTAAAGGGTAAAGCGCGGGCTGCCGCCGCAACGCCGCAGGGTCGTGATGAGCGTTTCGCTCTCGCGGGGCGGCACATCGGTATCCAGCGCCCCATGAAATGCCCAGATCGGCAGATGCCGCAAAGCGCATACACTGGCCGGAAAGCCAAATTGCTTGCGCCCGCCACCACAGATTGGCACAAGCGCGGCAAATCGGCGCGGGTGGCGACACGCCAATTCCCAGCACGCATAACCGCCCATGCTCAGACCGGTCAGATAAACCCGAGTCGGGTCGGCGAGCTGGGTCGCCAATACTTCGTCGAGCAGGCCGAGCAAATGCGTGAAATGGGGTGTCCACCACGTTCCGGCGGGGCATTGAGGCGAAACGACAATCGCGGGTACAGCTTGCCCTTGGGCGATCAGTTTGGGCAAGCCATGCTTTTTGATTTTGGGCAACTGATTGCCCCGCTCGCCAGAGCCGTGCAAAAACAAAATGACGGGCCAGCGCTCGGCCCCATTCCACCCCACCGGCAGGTGCAAATAATAGTGCAGCTTGGGCGCACGCGCACCCGGTGGCGTGTAATGGCAGGCGCGGTTCACGTCAGCACAGCCAACCCCACGCCCGTCATGCCATAGCCGTTGCCGTTATACAGCATATAGCGTTTGCCCGCATGATCAAAAACATGCGGATATTCGACCATTTTGCCATCCCAGTCGTCGGGGTTGGGGGAAATGTCAAGGTTGACCTGCGCATCCATGCGCGTCCAATCGAAGCCATCGCGCGATTCGGCATAGCCGATGCGATAGCGGTCGCCGCGATACGAAAACCACATGCGATACAAGCCGTTTGGCTCTTTGATGACGCTGGGGCGCGAAATCGCATATTCGCCTGCGTCTTTAAAATCTATGCACACCTTGCCGGTTGGGCGCCAAATAATGCCGTCGTTCGATTCGGCATATTTGAGATGGTAATAATGGCGCGGTTTGCCGTCCACAATCTCCCATTTCACGCACGACAAATACCACATGCGCCAAATGCCACCATCTACCAATACACAACAACTGGCGACAAAGCATGGGTCGAACCAGTTGCGGCCCAAAATTGGCCCCGGCCCGGCCTTGACAAAATCCATGCTGCCTTCGTCGGCAATGGCTAAACCGATCGAATTTTGAAAAGGCACGCTAACCGCCAAATTCCAACCGACATAGTAAAAATATTTTTTGCCGTTGTGATGCAACAACCATGTGCCCATTGCGCCATGTTCATCGTAGCTCGCCAACCCGCCGTGCTGCAAAATGGGCGTTGGATGCAAATAAAGCTGCTCGTGCGGCTTGCGCAGGTCAATTTGGGCATAGCCCACCATCGAGCGTTGTTGTGCGTCTCGCCCGCTAAAATAGAGGTTAAACACATCCCCCGCGACGTGTTCGGCCATCGGCAACGCCGCGTGTGAGGTCATCCAAGGTAAATCAGTCGGTGGGGCCATGATGCGCCCAAGTTTGTGCCAATTCATAGTGGAAAGTGAAAAGTGAAAAGTGCTAAGTGCTAAGTGCTGAGTATAAATGAATGAGTTGACATTTTGCACTTAGCACTTAGCGCTTTCCACTTAGGACTCAGAACTCACGTGCTGCGCCACAAGCGCGGGGGCTTCCATAGGGATAAAGTGCGAGTAATTGGGGGGCAGCGGGACGTCGAGGCCATTGGCGAAGTGACTGGCGAGGTCGGGTTTGGTGGGCGAGGCATTGAGGTCTTGAATGGTTTCGGCCACTTTGGTGCAACGCAACACCTTCACCGGCTGCCGCACCTTGGCAATATGCTCGTAAATGTCAATATTTTGCCGCAAACACGAGCTGGTATACACATTGGCCTCGGCTTCGGGCGAACATGCCAGCACAAAACCGGCATCTGGGCCAGCCGGATCCGGCAATAATCCATATTGACAGTAGTCGCGCAAAACCGCCAAATCCCAGTTGGCAAACGGCCCGCGCCCCTTAAACCGCTCAAACATTTCATCGGCGCTGCGCCATTGGTTACGGCGCTGCATGGTGAAATGGGTGCTGGCGTCGTAATCGTCTAGGCAATACCAATCTTTGGCAAAAATCACCGGATCAATGAGCAACAAAGCCGAAAACGCTTCTGGCAACATAGACGCGGCGCGGGTTAATTGGTTGCCGCCCAGCGAATGCCCAACGCCCACCGCATCGCGCAGCCCGATAATCTTCGCCAGCGCCACAGCGTCATGCCCAATCTTGGGCCAAGGGTTGCGCATATCGGTTTTGCTGCTGCGCCCATGATTGCGTGCATCCACCGTCCAGCAATGCCGGTCGGGCAAATGGGCAATCACAGCATCCCAGCATCGGCCATGAAAGCTGCTGGCATGAAAGAAAATGACCGGCGGTTGCGACGTCGGTTTGCGGCTTGGATATTCGTAAACAGCCAGATCAAGGCGCTCGCCGTCAATATCATTAATGTGAAAAGTATGGTGTATTGGGTTCAAGATGCGCTAAAGATTTCATCAACGACCCGGCCTTCCCATTGCGGGTGCGGCTTAAAGCCAAGCAAGCGGGCGATGGTCGGCGCGGTGTCGAGTAAACTAATGGGCGATTGTAACGCAACCCCGCTTTTTATCCCCGGCCCCGCCGCCATCCAAGGAATAAGCATGTCTTCCGGCATCTCGGTCCCATGCGTGCGGTCGTGCCCACCATGATCGCTTTGCAGCACAATGTGCGTATCGGCGGGCAGCGCCGCCAACAATTTGCCCAGTTCGACATCCACCCGCGCAATTTGTTGCATGTAGCCATCGTTCATCCAGCCAAACACATGGCCCATCGTGTCTACCGTTCCCAAATACACAAACGAAAATTGGGGTTTAAAGCGCGGAATCATGCTTGCCGCCACCTCGACCGTGATCGCGTCGCCGTCTATCATTTTGCTGGTGTCGTTGCAAAACGACATCCACAAATTTTCGGGGGTGTTGACATTGCGCAGCGGCTCCCAGTTGTAAAAATGGGCGCAGCGCACCCCGTTGGCATTTGCTACCTCGATCAACCCGGGCAAAGGCCGCGCCATCGGAACCCATGTGTTGCTCACAATGCCATGTCGTTCGGGCGGCACGCTGTGAAAAATGGACATATGGCACGGGAGGGTAATAGACGGCATGACGCTGCGGGCGCATAACGTGTAGGCCGAGCGGGCCATCAGCGCCCGCAAATTAGGGCAATCGGCTTTGGCAATCGCATCGGGTCGCAAGCCATCAATGAGGATAAAAACAACGTTTTGGGTCATAATGTGCGGGAATAGTTAGCGGCGTTTTGCTCAAACCACGCTTGTAAATCGGCAGGTTGCTTGAAGGCCAAAAGGTCTTGGGCAAACTTCATTAGCCCAGCGCGATTGAGCCGCTCAATTGTCACGCGCGTGCTTTCGCTCACAGGGCCAAGCAGGCGTTCAATCATGACAATCACGATCCCAACTTGGCCTTCATCAAAGCCTTCATCGTGTCCTTGCGCAAAACCTTCTTTGAGCGCCAGTTGCTCAATACTCGATATATATTTCATCGGTTCGCCCTCCAGTTTTTTCAATTCGTGCTTATATTGTATCGCCTCGGCAGGCGGCAGTTGCAACACATTCTAAACAAGGCTGTTTAGCCAAAATAAATACCGGAATCGTCTTGTAAAACGCCCTCCGATTCTTTACCAATTCCGCGTCTCCGCGATCCAAATTCTGTGATCGCGGAGACGCGGAATTGGTAAAGAATCGGAGAATTATTTTTTCTGAATGGCCT
>JAHBAL020000513.1 GCA_018500105.2 Anaerolineae bacterium | reverse complement strand
AGATGTGTATAAGAGACAGGCATTTCGTGGGCGATGACATTGACAAAGGGGTTAAGATCGTGAATACGCGCTTGGGCGCTGGCAATTTTGGCTTGGCCGAGCGTGCTGCTGCCGTGAATAATTTGGCGCTGCAAATTCGACTCGTCCACCACATCAAAATCTACCAAACCCAGCGTGCCCACGCCCGCCGCCGCCAAATAGAGCGCCACCGGCGAGCCAAGCCCGCCCAGCCCCACAATCAGCACACGCGCGGCCTTCAGCGCCTTTTGCCCGCCCATGCCGATATCTGGCAACAGCAAATGCCGCGAATAGCGGCGCATTTCGTCATTTGTCAAAGACAACATATGTAAAAGGTTGCAGGTTGCAGGTTGAAAGTTGAAGGTCGAAAAGTGAAGCTCAACACTTTACCCTGCAACCTGCAACCTGCAACTTGCAACCTACAACTTGCATCCTACAACCTGCAACTTGCATCCTTCATCCTTCCTACTTACCCCTCCTCGTTAGATAAGAGGGTGGCATAGGCGTCGGGGGTGAGCAAATTGGACAAATCTGGGGTGCTGTCAGACTTGACGCGCACGAGCCAGCCATCGCCATAGGGGTCGGCGTTGATCTGGGCTGGGTCGCCCTCAAGGGCATCATTGATAGCAACAACGGTTCCGCTGATCGGCGCATACACATCTGAGGCGGCTTTGACCGATTCGACCACACCAAACGTGTCACCGGCTTGCAATTTTTTGCCGACGCGCGGCAATTCAACATACACAATATCGCTCAATGCCTCTTGGGCATGGTCGCTAATTCCAAAAATCCATTCGCCGCCATCGGCAGCGCGAACCCATTCATGGCTAGAAAGATAGTGGGCAGAGTGATCAATTTTGCTCATAATGTCATCATTTTACACTGCCAGCCTCGCGCCACATTCGCCGCAAACGGCGATACATATCGAAGTCATAATAGGCCATGAACAAACACAGGCGCAGGCCATGCCAACCATCCACATAGCCTTTTAGCTGAATAAAGCGCCGACGAAATTCGCGCAGCGGCTGCAAAATAAAGTTGTGCGGTTTGGGGCGCACCCCTTGCTTAAACAAAATCTCGGCGTTATATTCGGTGTAGCGGCGCTGTTTGTCGTGAAATTGGGCCACGTGCTCATAGTTGTAATGCGTCAGGGTGTGGGTCAAATAGCCCATTTCGCCTTCAAATTGCGCCACCTCGTGCACCATGCGATGCGGATCGTAGCCCGAACGACCAAGCAAAAACAGCCGCGCTTGATAATCGGGGAACCAGCCGCCGCCGCGTGTGATTTTGCCAAATAAATAGTTGTCACGCGGGACCGACCACACCACATGCTGGTCTGACTGCGCCACTTGTCGCAATTCATCGCGCAGGGCATCGGTGCAGCGTTCGTCGGCATCCAAGAAAAACACCCACACATAGGGCGCATTGATGCCCGCCGTCTCGATATGCTGCTTCACCCACGCCAGCGCCGCGTTGCGCTGCTGGGCATAATGCTCGAACTTGTTTTGCACCACCACCGCGCCCGCCTGTTGCGCCAATTCGCACGTGTGGTCGCTGCTAAATGAATCCAACACCAGCCGCATATCGCACCACCCCAGCGAGGCCACACATGCCTCAATATGCCGTGCTTCGTTTTTGGTCAGCACCACCCCAGCAATAAAAGCCGCCTGCATAGGCGCGTGAGTGTATCATGAGCTTCGCAGGCATGAGCCATGAGCCATGAGCCGTGAGCTATGAGCCGTGAGCCTTGGGCTTGAAATCGTAATCGTCAACAAACTGTCACTCTTGCTAACCCTTGAAGCTCAAGGCTCAAGGCTCACGGCTCATGGCTGTGAAGCTCATGGCTGCAAAGCTACAATACACGCCATGAACGACATCGTATATCGGCTAGGGTTCGGGGTATTGTTAAGTTTGGGAATTGGGCTGTTGGCACTGCGGCGCAAATCGCTGACGCGCAGCGGCGTGTTGGGCGCGATGCTGGTCGGCACGCTGATTTTTGGCTTTGCGGGGCTGCTGTCGGGGCTATTACTGATTGCGTTTTTTGTGTCGTCGTCGCTGCTCAGCCACTACAAAAAAGGCGAACTGCGCAAACGCCAAGCGGGCGAGATGTTTGACAAAACCAGCCAGCGCGATTTTGGGCAAACGATGGCAAATGGCGGATTCGCTGCCTTTTGTGCCGTGATGATGATGATCCATCATCCGGCGTGGTGGCTGCTCATGCTGGGTGCGATTGCCACTGTCAATGCCGACACATGGGCCACCGAGCTAGGCACGCTCAGCCGCAGCCAGCCGCGCCTCATCACCAACCTCGACAAAACTGTGCCCACCGGCACTTCGGGCGGTGTAACGGCGTTGGGCACGCTGGTGGCATTTTGTGGCGCGGCTTTCATCGGGCTATGTTTGCTGCTTTTCACGCTTGCGCTCTTGTTGCTTTTAAACGCATTTCCCAACGAAATGCTTGCGCGGCTGTCCGGCATCCCGTTCTATGGCCCCATCATTCCCATATTGGCAGCCATTGCCGGGCTGATCGGTGCAATGAGCGACAGCCTGCTCGGCGCAACCGTGCAAGCCATCTATTACAGCCCCGCCCGCCAAAAAGAAACCGAGCGCCCCTTTGAACGTGATGGTACGCCCAATCAATTTCTGCGCGGCTGGCGCTGGATGAACAACGATTGGGTCAATTTCATTTCTTCCGTCATCGGCGGCCTGAGCTTGTGGATAATGACGCTGCTCGTTCGATAAGATGAAAGAACCAAGAGCCAAGAACCAAGAGCCAAGAACCAAGAGCCAAGAACAGGGTCACCACCCGCGCTACATAACAACGCCCCTTGTGCGGGCTGCTCACCTCTTTGACACCTGACACTCTGACACCTTGACACCTGACACCTTCCTCCCTCTCCTCACATTCCTCGCCTGCACTTAACAGATTGTGTACAATCATTAGAGATAAGACATGAAAACGAAACCGGGTTTAGTTGACGTGCCATTGTTTCCACTCAATGTAGTGCTCTTTCCGGGCCAAACGCTGCCGTTGCATATTTTCGAGCCGCGTTACCGCAACATGATCGAACGCTGCGTGAGCGAAAAGAGCCAATTTGGGGTGGTGCTTGCCGATGAAGACACCGGCGAACCATCCATCATTGGCACATTAGCAAAAATCACCCAGCTCAAGCGGCTGCCCGACGGGCGCATGAATATTTTGTGCGTCGGCACCGAGCGTTTTCAACTGCGCGATGTGCGCGTCGGCGAAGATGATTATTTGCTCGGCAATGGCTCCTTTTTTCCTTTTCAAAAAAACAACCGCATCAGCCGTGACGAAAAACGCCAAGCCTTGCGCCGCCTCAAGTTATATCTCAAACGGCTGGCAAAAGTGAACCAACTCGAATTTCAACTCGACCAACTGCCGCGAAATACCAGCGAATTGGCGGTCTTAACTGCCATTGTGCTGCAAGTGCCCCTTGAGGACAAGCAAGAACTGCTCAATATTGAAAACGTCGGCGACATGCTCGAATTTGAGCAACGTATTTTGCAAGATGAAATTTTTACGCTGGGTTTGATGGCAAAGGCCGTGCCACCGGTCGAAGAAATCGGCATTTTCTCGCGCAATTAACCTGCCTCCCTCGCTTAAAGCCGCCCTGCCAGCTCAGCAAAAGCCGAAATTCACAGCTTGCTGGACGGCATTAACCCACGCCTTACGTCGTTGAAACCATTTTGCGTCATTAGTATAATGACCAACTGTTAATTTTGCATCAAACATACAGTGTTGAGCACTGAGACTTCGAGACCTAGATTTTTATGAAGATTGTTTTAGACGCGATGGGCGGGGATTTTGGCCCAGAACCGAATGTGGAAGCCGCCGTAACCGCTGCTCGTGAATTTGGCTACGAGGTGGTTTTGGTCGGCAAACAAGATCAAATTCGCCCATTATTGGTAAAACACAACACCGCTGGCCTCACCTTGCCCATTGTGCACGCGAGCGAGGTGATCGAAATGCACGAACATCCCGCCCAAGCCGTTAAAAGCAAAAAAGACAGCTCGATCGTTGTTGGATTGCAAATGGTCAAACGTGGCGAAGCCGATGCCTTTGTGACAATGGGTAACACGGGCGGCGCGTTGGCTGGCGCATTGCTCAATTTGGGGCGCATCAAGGGCATTCACCGCCCCGCCCTCACCGCCCAATTGCCCAATTTGAAGGGCTGGAGCTTGCTGGTAGATGTGGGCGCAAATGCCGTGTGCAAACCCGAATATTTGGTGCAATTTGCGCTGATGGGCAGCATTTACGCCGAGCGAGTGCTGGGCAAGCGCAACCCGTCGGTAGCGATTATCTCGAACGGCGAAGAAGAAACCAAAGGCAATGACTTAGTGCAAGAAGTGCATCAATTGCTCAAGCGCACCTCGCTCAACTTTATTGGCAATGCCGAAGGGCGACACGTGCCAACCGGCTATGCCGATGTGTATGTGACCGACGGCTTCACCGGCAACGTCATGCTCAAGTTGATGGAAGGCATGAAGACCTTCTTCACCACCTTGCTCAAAAATGCCGCCACGCGCGACACCCGCAGCAAGGTCGGCGGGCTGCTGCTCAAACCCAGCATCAGCCAAACCCTGAAGGGGTTGGATTATGAAGAGGTGGGCGGGGCGCCCTTGCTCGGCGTAGACGGCGTGGTGGTGATCGGTCATGGGCGCAGCAACGCCCGTGCGATTTACTCGGCCATTAAAGT
>JAHBAL020000099.1 GCA_018500105.2 Anaerolineae bacterium | reverse complement strand
TGTGTATAAGAAGCAGGAGGGGGGGGGGGGCGTGATAGTTGGTGTCTCAGTTGGGGGGAAATTTGCGGTCTGAGATTGATGCACCCGCAAAAAGCGCTCACGATAAAGATATTCGTCGGTGTTAGGCAAAAAGTTTTGTTCACCTGGGATAGGTAATCCGCCCATCACTTTAACCCATACTAGGTTATTGGCACTGTCTTGCCAAAACAAATCGCCGGTTGAATTGAGCACGTTGGTGATGCTGTTGGTTGGGGTCATTTCGCGCTTAAACTGGGCGTAATAGGTGCCGGGCACAAAGCCTTCGGCTTGCTCATAGTTATACCAAGTGGTCATATAGGCATCGGCGGGCACTGTGCCGCTAAAGCTCACGCCAAGTAAAAACCAATCTGAAGGCTGCGTCATATTGATGAGCGACATGGCGGTATCGGTGGGCACGCCGCCCGACCAACCCGGAAATTGAATGGTGTAGCGCCCACCGATCCGAGCCGCAAAATGCCGCATATTGCCCAGCATTGGCGCAAAATTGCCATCGCCAACCGTCCATACGCCCACCACGTCGCCAGTGTTATTTTGGCGGGTGGCGCTTATCGGCATCATTGGCATGTATCGCGCTGTGCTGCGGTTGAGCACAAAACCACCCACGCCATAATAGGGGCCGGGGCAACTCATGCCATTTTGCCCAGCGGGGGCAACCGCTTGGCAGTTGGCATCGTGGGTAAAGAAGGTATCGGTGTAGGTCCAATAGTTGCCAATCGGCCCCCAATAGCCGTTGGCATCCCATAACGCCCCGGCCAAAGCCCAATTTTCTGACAGGGGGGTGCGCATCCGGTAGCCGGGGTGTGAATTGATGAGCAAGTTATTTGTATTGCGCACCAGACCTTTATCTACCCCGCGCACATAATAATCGTTGGTCGAGAAGGCCCCGCTGATTGCGCCTTCGACATAGCCAAAATTGACCATGATATTGTTGGCAATATCGAAGGTGCTGTGATAGGTGGCGACGGCTGCGGGAGGTGGTGCATTGGGGGCGGCAAAGGGCCGCAGATTATTGAGGCTAACGCCAACCAGCAAGGTACGCGTAATGCGTCCATCGCTGCCAGCCCCGGCAAAAAAGCGCCCAATGTTGTCTGCCGACACCCACTGGTCGTAGGTTGGAATCGCCACGCGATTCCAAAGCCCACTGTCGCCATTCTTATAAGTCACATTTCGCCGTAGCTCAGGCCGAATCCACTGAGTAAAATCGTAGCCATGATCGCGTCCACCCGTCATAGGAATATAAGCATTTGGGGTGACATCGCCTTGTTCATTAATCACAATCCAATCAAGATTAACGCCGGGTTTTAGGTTGGAATGGGCGACATTGTCGTCAAAAATGCCCAATGGGGTGCGATGCGGGGTAATGACCACCGAGGCATTTAGCCCAAAAGCATTGCGCGGATAAGAAAGCCAGAACCCCGCGCCAAAGGCATCGGCGGCCACATTATTGCGCACAATGTTATCGGGGTTGGTCAACCAAAAACCACTTGGCCCGCCTTGAAAAACGTCGGTGTCGTGCGTGAGCAGCGGTGTAATCGGCACACGCACTTGCAGCACCAAATTGTTCTCGATGATATTGCGCCGCTCGACCGCATCTTCTAAAAAGATGGCGTGACCGCGAATGTCGAAGCAAACATTGTTTTGGATCAACACGCCATTGGTTCCATGAATGACGATACAGCGATGCTGTGAATTCCAAATGCTGCTATTGCGCACAAAATGCCCGCTCACATCGCCGATCATCTGCGTGCCGCTATAGCTCATTTGATGCCAGTGCAAGGGGTAGCGCCCAAAGCGCCCAGCTTGGCCGACCCGCCGAAATTCAACCCCATCAATTTGCACCACCGAGTTGCGATCCATCAACATGACATGGGCGCCAAATCCTTGGGTTTGCCACAGCGCATCATCGGGGGCCTGAATGACAATATTGCGCGACAAATTGCCGACTTCGGCCCGCTCATCTAATATGGTAGGTGTGCCCGACACCGGCGCACTAAAGCTTGGGTCGGGGGTCAGGCTCATGCCATTGGGGGTGACATATTGCAGCCGCCCCCAGCGAAACCGCCCTAGCGGGTCTTGAATATCAAGGCTTGTTTGCGTCGCCGAGATCACCTGAGTCTTAAATGTGCTGGTGAGCGCTTGATTCCAATACACAAAATTAAAAAAATCAGTTGGCGCAATCACAATTTGGTCGCCTGCTCGCCAATTGGTATGGCTAATTAAATTGAGGCTGGTTGTGCCGGTAATGGCGTGATCGCTCAATTTGCTCCATACTGGCGAAGGTGCTTGTCCATATAATTCGAGTGCGCCCCCCATCACCAACAACCCGCGTGTGCCCATGCTCATGACATTTTCGCTGGGGTCAGCCGCGTTTAGGGTAATGGTGGCGGTATGGGTATAAGGTGCGGCGGCAGTGCCGATTTGCAATGCCCCACCGGTGGGTATCATGATCCAGCCAGCCGTCAGGTCTAAGTCTTTGCGGTCGAAAATAAGACTTCCGTTCAGGGTTAAGCTGCGCAAAGTAGGCGGCGAAATATCTAGTAAAACCGTCTTACATGCAGCGATGACAAGATCGGCATTTGCAGATGGCAACTGCCCGCCCCACGTGGCTGGGTCACTCCACAACTCGGTGGGCGGGTTGCTTGGGCAGCTTGCAATCGCATGATGACTAACATCGGGTTTCAATTCTATCGGTAACGAGGTTGATGGGTTAACTGACGCATGCCGGTGTGTGCTATTTGTAGGGGCAGCGTAGATGACTTGTGCTGACTCTGCAGAACGAGGTGTTGACAATACGAAGGCGATGAACAAAGCTAGGCCAAAGGCGCTGCCAATTAAAGTAAATAGACGTTTCAACATAGTAATGCGCTAAAGGGTGCAATGAATAAGATGGGCCTTTATTTTAATGGCTCACGCAGGTGAATAGTTGCACTACATAGCACATTTTTTATGTTTGGGTTCTCAACTTCTCAACGATAGGGCGAATTCGGTGTTTTCAGTGGTGAACATAGTTGTGAAAATTTTGGAAGGGGGCCAACAAATTATATTCGTTTCATATCATAGGACTTACGCGAAAGTTTGATTTTTGCCACAAAGTTCACAAAGAACTCAAAGATTTGCATTGGTAAACCTTTCTTTTCTTTGTGGGTTTTGTGTCGTTTGTGGTGAAATGTTTTTAATGCGCGTAAGTCCTAATAATCCAAAAATTTGCGGTTTTTACCGCCGCCCCAGCCACACCAACGGCAAATACGACCTTGGCCCAGACTGCTGCGGCGTGGTACGGGGGTCTTCGCCGATCAAAATATGCCCCGGCTCAAACTGCGT
>JAHBAL020000416.1 GCA_018500105.2 Anaerolineae bacterium | reverse complement strand
AGATGTGTATAAGAGACAGGGATAATGTAGCGAGCATCAAACCAAAGGTGGCGCGTCTGATCATGTTTGATGCGATATATTATCATATTGCCCTCGGCGAATGTCAGCATATTCTCGGCAATTGCTCACCTATTTGCATGGGGATGACGCGCGTGCCGCCGATGGCGGTTTTTGCCACCAGCCGCCCGATGTGCTGATCGGTGACTTGCCCGATGATGGCGGCGTGTTGCCCGGTCGGGTGCGCTCGCATCGCTGCCAGCACCGCCTCTGCCGCCGCTTTGGACACAATTGCCAGCAGCTTGCCCTCGTTCGCCACATAAATTGGGTCCATGCCCAGTATGTCACAGGCGGCCTGCACTTCGGGGTTGATCGGCAAGGCGCGTTCGTGAATCATGATGCCGACTTGCGATTTAGCCGCGATTTCGTTGAGCGACGAGGCCACGCCGCCGCGAGTGGGGTCGCGCAAGACGTGAATGCTGCCGACATCGCCCGCCGCTTGGGCCGCCGCCAGCATGGTTGCCACCAGCCCGTTGAGCGGGGCCGTGTCGCTGCGAATTTGTGTGTCAAATTCTAGCCCTTCGCGCACACTCATGATCGCCATGCCATGATCGCCGATGCTGCCGCTCACGATGACGACATCGCCGACTTGGGCGCGATTGGGCGCAATGTGAACGCCAGCGGGGATGACGCCGATGCCAGACGTATTGATGAATACCCCATCCCCGTGCCCGCGATCCACCACTTTGGTGTCGCCGGTCACCACTTGCACCCCCGCCGCCCGCGCCGCCGCGCCCATGCTGTCGGCAATTGCGCCCAATACGTTCATCGGCAGCCCTTCTTCGAGGATGAACCCCGCACTGAGATAGAGCGGCGTCGCCCCGCTCATGGCGAGATCGTTGACTGTGCCGTGAATGGCAAGTTCGCCGATATTGCCACCGGGAAAAAACAGCGGCTGCACCACATACGAGTCGGTGCTAAACGCCAGCCGACCGGCTGGCATGGGCAATATCGTCGAATCGCCGAGGTTGTCGAGTAGGTCGTTTTTGAAGGCGGGCACAAAAATATGTTCCACCAACTCTGCCGACAATTTGCCGCCGCCACCATGCCCGATCACAATATTGGGCGAATTTCGCAGCGGCAGCGGGCATGACCAGTTTTCAAAGTCGAGGTTTTTCATGCTTATTTATGACAAGGTGACAGGGTGAGGGGGTGAGGGGGTGACAGGGTGACAGGGCGATAGGGGGAGATTATCGCTTTGTGATGATCCACGTTTCTGGGTGGTTGATCATACCAACAAGGGTGGCGATAATGTCATCGTAGGTTTTGTAAATTTTTGCAGCGAGGTCGCGGTTGAGGTATTGACATTCGACCGCAAATTGTAGCCAAACTTGTGTTTCTGCGGCTTCGCCTTCCGAATCGGATAACTTGGCGATGAAAGCCGCCTCGTAACGCCTCTTTCGCCAGGCCTCGGCCAAATTGCTGCACACCGAACGCGATGACCGCCGAATTTGATCAGTTAAGGCGTATTTCTCATCTTTTGGAAAATTTTTGCTTAACTCGAAAATTTCCATTGCTGCTGCAAATGCCTTCTTATAAACCTCTAATTCAGTATGCCTCACAATCCTTGCACTCACCTTGTCACCCCCTCACCTTGTCACCCTGTCACCCTGCCTCCTCAAACCGCCCATAATTAAAATACGCCGCGCAAGCGCCTTCGCTGCTCACCATGGTCGCGCCGAGCGGGGTGCGGGGGGTGCATTGTTTGCCAAAGGCAGGGCATTGGTTGGGTTTGAGTGTGCCTTGTAGCACCTCGCCGCTGCGACACAGCGATGATTCTTGGGTGCGGATGCCACTCACATCGAAGCGAGACTCGGCGTCGAAGTCGCCGTAGGCTTGGCTCAGCCGCCAGCCGCTTTGCGGAATGACGCCGATGCCGCGCCATGCGCGATCACTGACCTCGAATACCTCGCCCAGCAATTTTTGGGCAGGTTTGTTGCCCTCGATTGTGACTGCGCGTGGATAGGCGTTGTCTACAAAGGCTTCGCCCGCCTCCAATTGCTTGACGGTGCGCCGAATGCCCTCAAGCACGTCCAGCGGCTCGAAGCCAGTGACGACGATCGGCACTTGAAATTGATCAGCCAGCGGCGGATATTGCCAATAGCCCATCACGCTGCACACATGCCCCGCCGCCAAAAACGCTTGCACACGGTTGGTGGGCGAGGTCATGATGGCCTGAATCGCAGGCGGAACCAGCACATGCGATATCAACATCGAGAAATTCTTTAGCCCTTGTTGCTTGGCGACAAATACCGCCATGCCGTTGGCGGGGGCGGTGGTCTCGAAGCCGATACCGAAAAACACCACTTGCTTGTCGGGGTTCTCACGCGCAATTTTCACCGCGTCGAGCGGCGAATAGACAATGCGCACGTCGCCGCCTTCGCTTTTGATGGTGAATAGGTCTTTGCTGCTGCCGGGCACGCGCAACATATCGCCGAACGAGCAAAAAATGACATTCGGCAACGCCGCGATGGCGAGCGCCTTGTCAATCATCTCAAGCGGGGTGACGCACACCGGGCAGCCCGGCCCATGAATGAGTTCGATTTCGGGCGGCAGCAATTGGTCAATGCCGTTGCGGATGATCGAATGGGTCTGCCCGCCGCACACCTCCATAATCGCCCAATGGCGGGTGGTGAGGTGCTTGATTTCAGCCGCCAGCTTTTGTGCAAGCTCGCCGTCGCGGAATTCGTTGAGGTATTTCATGCTTGTTTTGCCCCTTGTGATAACCCAAACGGATCAACCGCGCACGCGGGCGCAAGTTGGCTTTCGGCATGATCTTCGGGGTTCAATTCTTCTTCAAGAATACCCAGATCGTGAAACATCTTCAGCGTTTCATTCGCCGAGGCTTCGTCTATTTTGGTGAGCGCAAATCCAACATGCACAATGGTGTAATCACCCACCGTGAGATCAGGCACATAGGCCAGACACACTTCTTTGACAATACCGCCAAAGTTGACCTTGCCCATGCGTGTGCCATTGGCTTCATAAATTTGTTTGACTTGTCCGGGGACCCCTAAACACATGTTAACCTCCAAATCATTACTCGGTTGTTGCCAGAATCGGCAACGGCCAATTGCCCATTGTGCAGATGAATGCCGTAGGGCCAGCATAATGTATCGTAATCTACCGCCTGCCAGCGGTTTTCGCCATTTGCGCCAAAATCGGGTTGCCCGATCACGGCGTGGGCTGGGGCGAAACAGCCCTGCGTCGCTAATCCTTGCGCGATATTGTCGTGCCAAAATAAGACGCGATTGTTGGCGGTGTCTGACACTGCTAACAACCCATGTTCATACGCCAGTGCATACGGAAAACGCATTTTACTGGGGCCTTGTTTAACATAGGCAAATTCACTGGCGCTCTCAAAATCGGGTTGCCCCAACACCACATCGGCGGGGCGGTCGCTGATGGGCGTGCGCCAGCCCAACACGCGATGATTGCCCGCATCGGCGACATATACCATGCGCCCATCACTGGCAAAGGCGTGGGGCCAGCGAAATGTGTTTGCGCCGACGCCTGTGCCGCGATTTTCTGCGCCGCTCGTTGGGCCGTCTTGCCCGATAATGAGGTCGGCGGGTTGATTGGGTTTAGGCAGGCCGTGCCACAGCATCACCCGCCGGTTGCCGGTGTCGGCCACATAAAAATCGCCATTCAGGTAGCCAATGCCGTATGGCCAATAAAAGCTATTGGCGTTTACCGCGCCGCCGCGATTCTCGGTCACGCCACTCAGGTCGGCTTGCCCGATCACCCAATCGGGTGGCTGATTATTTTGGCTGGGCAGGCTATCCCACACCAAAATGCGGTGATGCCACGCATCAGCCACAAACAATTTGCCTTCAAAGATGCCGACCCCGGTGGGCAAACGCAGCAATTTTTCGCCTTCGCTGTAAAAATCGGGTTGCCCCAATACCACGTCAGCAGCCGCGCCATCCACCTGCGGCACGCCGCGCCAGATCAACACGCGGTGATTGCCCGAATCGGCCACCACCAAGACATCATCGCCCAGCCGCACCCCGCGCGGCGCATACACTTGGGTGGGGGTGGGGT
>JAHBAL020000466.1 GCA_018500105.2 Anaerolineae bacterium | reverse complement strand
GATTTTATTATATTTGAAGCGTGTTTGTATAATGTTTGCGCGACATAATCATCTCTATCAATAACATGTCTGCAAAAACCTCAACTCAATCCAGCGTCGCCGCGCAAATGAGCGATGCAAAATACAGTAATATAGCGCTTTGGGGCGGTGTGGCATTTAGCGCACTGTTCACCCTATTCATTTGGCTAACGGGCGATCGGCTGGTAGCATTTGCCAAACCCGTAGACCAAGGCCCATTTTGGTATTACTGGATTCTAGAATCGCCGACTTGGGTCAGCCGTGCGTTGGCATGGGGGTCATACACCGTGCATCAAGTGGCGATTTGGGGGCTGATTTACTACGCGCAAACACAGGTCAAGACCTATACCAAAGGACTGCACATGGTCAACGTATGGGCGCTGGCGGTCAACGCTGTTTTCATCGTGTGGCACTGGCTGCACACCCATTTGTTTTACGACAAGTTGGCCCAAGATACCAGCATGTTTAGCTCGCAAGGTTCGGTCATTTTAATGTTGGTTTGGATTTTGTTGATGGAAAACCGACGGCGCGGCATGTTTTTTGGCAAGCCTTTGCCCTTTGGCAAAAGCATCATTGATTTCGCAAAAAAATATCATGGCTATGTGTTCTCGTGGGCGACGGTTTACACCTTTTGGTATCACCCAGCCGAACACACCCAAGGCCACCTCATCGGCTTCTTCTACATGTTCTTGCTGTTGTTGCAGGGCAGTCTGTTCCTCACGCGCATTCATGTCAACCGTTGGTGGATGCTGACGCAAGAGCTGACGGTGCTAGTGCATGGCGGTCTGGTGGCGGCGCAACAAATTCAAGGCGACCTCACCCAAGTTATTTGGCCAATGTTCGCCTTTGGCTTCGGCGTCATGTTCATCGTCACCCAAATGCACGGCCTTGGTCTGAAGCGCTGGCAAAAATGGCTGATCTACGCCTTGTTTGCACTCGCCATCGCCTTCATTTATGGGCAACGCGGCTGGCATCAACTCAACGAAATCATCCGCATTCCCGCCATCGAATACATTTGCGCCATCGTGCTCGGCTTGCTCATCGCGCTTGGCATCGGCATCAAACGCGGCATCGAGTCGCTGCGCCAACGCTTTCAGCCTGCGCAGTCGGCATCGTAAACTGCACAATATCACTTAGCGGCCCGCGTCACACGTTGACGATGAGGAACGAAAATGCGAAGAAGCGGTTTGGGGAAGCCGCTTCTTCGCATTTTCGCCACTTGGGCGTTTAGATGCAAAACAAGAAGCTTTGAATCTATTACAATTGGCCCGACATGCCACCACAATTTAATTCACGCCCCGCCCACCTACCCTTGGGCGAACGTCAAAGCAGCCGGTTTTACGGCCAACACATTGTCTCGGTCAAACAATTTTCGCGGCTCGATATTGAGCATATTTTCACCATCGCCGAAGAAATGCGCACCATGGTCGAGCGCGTCGGCACATTTGATTTGCTAAAGGGCAAAGTGCTGGCGAATTTGTTCTACGAGCCATCCACGCGCACCTCGTCATCCTTCACCGCCGCGATGGAGCGCTTGGGCGGCAGCGTGATTCCGATCAGCGAAGTGAAGTATTCGTCGGTGTCAAAGGGCGAATCGCTGCCCGACACCATTCGCACCCTGCAATCGTATGCCGATGTGATTGTGCTGCGCCACCACGAAAAAGGCGCCGCCGAAATTGCCGCCAAATATGCGCGTAAACCCGTCATCAATGCTGGTGACGGCCCGGGCGAACACCCGACCCAAGCCTTGCTCGACCTGTTCACCATCCGTGAAGAGCTAGGCCGAATTGATGGCCTGACGGTGACGATGTTGGGCGACTTGAAATATGGCCGCACCGTGCATTCGCTGGCAAAACTGTTGGCGTTGTTCAACGTCACCGTCAATTATGTCTCGCCGGATATTTTGCGTATGCCCGCCGAATTAGTAGACGAGCTAAATGGGCGTGGGCTGGCGCAAAAGCAATTTAACACGCTTGAGGCCGTGTTGCCAAACACCGATGTGCTGTATGTCACTCGTGTGCAAAAAGAGCGTTTCGAGGATTTGGCGGTCTACGAATCGGTGAAGGGCGCGTTTGTCATCACGCCCGAAACGCTCAAAATTGCCAAACAAAAGATGATCGTCATGCACCCGCTGCCCCGCGTCGGCGAAATCAGCATGGATGTGGACGACGACCCACGCGCCGCCTACTTCCGCCAAATGGAATATGGCATGTATGTGCGCATGGCACTGCTGGCAATGGTGCTGGGCAAGGCGTAAGCTGGGGGGCTTTGTGCCCCCCAACCCCCTAGATGCCAGAGGCAACAGCGGTCAGAGAGGTGGGGATAGTAGGCAACGAAAACCAATATTGAAGTAACGATCACCCGGACGATCCTTGCGGCGATAGGCACAGCGGGCACTATCACCACTGTCATAGAAGGCGCCGCCGCGTACCACCCGATCATTGCCACTGCTGTCATTTTCACGCCCATCACCTGCATCATATGGATAGGGCTTATATAGGCTACTCGTCCATTCCCACACATTTCCGCTCATGTCTTGCAAGCCATAGAGGCTATCGCCAGCCGTGCTATATGTGCCAACTGGTGTCGTATCGCCTAATTGGGTGTCAAGGTAATTGGCACGGATGCTGCTGATCGGTTGATTCCCCCAAGGATAGATTAGCTTATTGTCCCCTCTTGCGCCCTTCTCCCATTCTGCCTCACTCGGCAAACGCACCTTGAGCTTGCTCACACCCGTCAGCCATTTACAAAATGCCACTGCATCGTTCCAACTCACATAGGTCACAGGGTGCTTTTCTTTTCCGGCACGTGCTGTATTAGGATGGGCAGGATAGCCGATGTTTTTTACAAACAGTGCAAACTGTTCGACCATCACTTCGGTTTTGCCCAACCAATATTCGCCTAAAGGCACCAGATGTTGTGGAGTCTCATTATCATTAATAGTTTTAACAGTTGGGTCTTTATCATTTTCTTTATCGCTACCCATCAAAAAATCACCAGCAGGGATGCGCACCATCTCCATCTCAATGCCATTCCCTAACATAATCGCCAAACGATTTTCATTGATGCGCCTCACGTTCGGGTTGTTAGTTGCCGTTGGCGTAAGGGTTGGCGGCGCTGTCGTTGGCGTTGGCGAGGTTGTTCGTGTGAGGGTTGGCGGCGCTGCCGTTGGAGTTGGCGAGGTTGTTCGTGTGAGGGTTGGCGGCGCTGCCGTCGGAGTTGGCGAGATTGTTGGTGTGAGGGTTGGCGGCACTGCCGTTGGTGTTGGTGAGGTTGTTGGTGTGAGGGTTGGTGGCGCTGCCGTTGACGTTGGTGAGGCTGTTGGCACAGGGGTTGTCGGAGCTGTGGTTGACACAGCCGTTGGCTTTGGCGGCGATGTCGGTGCTGGCGTTGCTGTAGGATTGCCTCCCCCTCCAGATCCAAGCTGTGACAATGCGTATCCCCCACCTACTCCTAACGCCAGTGCGCCTAGCCCATAGCCAAGCAGCGTTCGGCGGGATATTGTAGGCGGCACTGGGGCCACCAAGTTTCCAAAGGGTTCGTCTTGATGCGCATAGCTCAAGAAAATCTGCCTTGGGTTAGGGGGTTGAACGAGAATTTCTTCGGCAATAAACGCCCCGAAACTTGCTTCATATGGCTGCGGGCGGGCAGCATGAACAGCATACCGCAAGTGTTTGAGTTGATCGCGTCGGTCACAATGCGCAACCAGGGCCTCAGCAAGGCTGTTCATAGTCGCATCTAGGCCCTCGTGATCGCGATAAAAATCAGGAAAATAATCGCTGCACAACGTCACGAATTCGCTGCGGTTAAACCGCTCGATGATAAATTTACGAAGTTCGGTGCGATTTGGAGCTGGCATGGCTAGGTCGTCATTTTAGCAGATGCACGATCTTGCCAACGCCTGCTATACTGCCCTCATGCCTGACGCATCCCGCCACGATGCCCATCACCCCCACGACGCTTTCTTCAAAGAAATCTTCTCCGACCTCGCCAACGCCCGCGCGATTCAACATAAAAATTTAAAGTCTAGAATTCAAAATTAGGGGTGATTTACAATTTTAAATTCTCAATTTTAAATTTAAAAGCCGCGCTTGGGCGCATT
>JAHBAL020000240.1 GCA_018500105.2 Anaerolineae bacterium | reverse complement strand
GCGGCACTGCGAAAGCGCACATTCAAGATCGAGCATATTTGGCCCATGCTCATTTAGGCCAAGCCCCACCCCGCGCAAACGCAAATGCCGAAAATTAGCCAGATCGGAAAAGAAGTGGGGTTGCTGCACCAAAGCCACATCGTCGGGCGAGGCCAAGGCGCGGGTGGTCAACGTCAGCGCCTCTTGCACCCCGCTGGTGATGATCACCTCGTCGGCATCGCACAAAATGCCGTGTCGGGCGAGGTCGCGGGTAATTTCGACCCGCAACGGCAAATAGCCTTGCGGAATCTCGTAGCCGTAAGCATGGCCGCCATCGCGCCGAATAACCAAATTTCGGCAACGCTCGATGGCCTGCATCGGGAAAAGGTCTTCGGGCGGTGTGCCAAGCGCCAGCGAAATGATGCTTTTGTCATGATTTGCCTGCCACAATTCGTTGGTCAGTCGCTCAATATTTTGGTCATCAATGGGGTAATGTTCGCGTCGTGGCGCTGGGCTGCGCGTCAATTCGCGCAAATTGGCGCTGACATAGCTGCCGCTGCCTTGGGCGCTGTCAATTAGCCCACGCGCCCGCAACTCGTCGTAGGCGTTGATCACGGTGCTACGATGCACACTCAGTTGGTCGGCCAAGGCACGGGTGCTGGGCAGGCGGTCGCCCACATTCAACTGGCCGCTGCGCACCAGCAAACACACATGCTCAACGATTTGCAAATACAACGGGGTGCTTAAAAGCGGGTTGAGTGGGATGAGCATGAGATAAAAAAATAGACGCTGCGGCTGGGCAGCGTCTATCTTAACGAATCTTTGCGGCGAAGGCAACGACCAGTTTGGCGGCAATTTGCCGACCAGTTTGCCTTACGCCAACGTGCGAGCGTCGGTCACCACGCCGGTGATGGCGCTGGCGGCGGCGGTGAGCGGCGAGGCGAGGAAAGTGCGCCCGCCCTTGCCTTGACGGCCCTCAAAGTTGCGGTTGCTGGTGCTGACAGCATATTGACCGGCACTCAGTTCGTCGCCGTTCATGGCAATACACATGCTGCAACCGGGTTCGCGCCATTCTGCGCCAGCAGCCAAGAAAATTTCGTGCAAGCCTTCGCGCTCGGCTTGTTTTTTGATCGGGGCGCTGCCGGGCACCACCATCACGCGCACCTTGTCGCTCACCTTGCGGCCCTTGAGTAAGGCGGCGGCTTGGCGCAGGTCGCTCATGCGGCTATTGGTGCAGCTACCGATAAATACCACGTCAATTGGTTTGCCAAGCAAGGCTTCGCCGGGCGCGAGGCCCATATAGTTGAGCGCTTTTGCCAAGGCATTGCGCTGGCTGAGATCGCCCATGCTGGCTGGGTCTGGCACACGGTCGGTGATGTGCATGCCCATGCCCGGGTTTGTGCCGTAGGTGATCATGGGGGCCAAAGTGTCGGCATCTAGCTCGAAAATCGCGTCATAGGTCGCGCCCTCGTCGCTGGGCAAGGTGCGCCAATTGGCAACGGCCTTGTCCCAATCTGCGCCTTTCGGGCTAAATTCGCGGCCTGCCAAATATTCAAACGTGGTGTCGTCGGGCGCAATCATGCCAGCGCGGCTGCCGCCTTCAATGCTCATATTGCACACGGTCATGCGCTCTTCCATGCTCAATTTGCGGATGGCCTCGCCGGTGTATTCAAACACATAGCCCGTGCCGCCACCCACGCCATATTTGGCGATGATGCCGAGAATGATGTCTTTGGCGGTGACGCCTTTTTGCAGCGTGCCGCTAATTTTGACATTGGCGGTCTTGGGTTTGCGTTGTAGCAAACATTGGGTCGAGAGCACCATTTCGACTTCGGAGGTGCCGATGCCGAAGCCGAGTGCGCCGAATGCGCCATGCGTGGCGGTGTGGCTGTCGCCGCACACGATGGTCTTGCCGGGCTGGGTCAGGCCCAACTCAGGCCCGATCACATGCACAATGCCTTGCTTGTCGGCGCCGGTTTTCATACCATATAGCATAATGCCGTTATCGGCGGCGTTTTGCTCCATCATGGCGATCTGTTTGGCGGCCATTTGGTCAATAATCGGCAAATCGCGGCTATAGGTCGGGATGCCGTGATCGAGGGTGGCGAAAGTGCGATCGGGGCGGCGCACTTTAATGCCGCGCTTGCGCAAGCCCTCGAAGGCTTGCGGGCTGGTCACTTCGTGCACCAAGTGTAGGTCAATATACAACACAGCAGGGCTACCCGGCTCTTGGGTGACCACGTGCGCGTCCCAAATCTTCTCAAAAAGTGTTCTTTGCATAAATATTCTGTGCGATCAAGCCAAAACTTAATCTGGCTGGTTAAAATTTTACATGCGCTATTTTATGTGATTTTGTGATGAGCTTTTAGTTATGGCGCAATAAATTTTGCTGTCTTATTTCACCACAAATATGCCCTTCATCAAGAAATGATGGCCCGGGAAGGTGCAGACGAAGGCATAAGTTCCCACTGGAGGCGCGTCGAAGGTCACCTCGACCGTAGCACGGGCAGCCGCGAGTTTTGTTAGGGCCAATACGCGTGGGTCGTTGGGCTTGACATAACTATTTTTTTCGCCTGCGGCGATGCCGTCGTTGCCAACGCCTTCTTCGCTGCCGGCTTTCACCAGCACCCAATTATGAGGCGTGGCCGCCGAGGTATTGTTTAATCGCAGCGTCACCCGCGACCCCGCCGGAACTTCGAGGCGGTCTTTGTCAAATTTCAATTCTTCGCCTTTGACGCCAATTTCGAGCGTCACGGCGGGGGCATTTGGGTTTGAGGTGGGTTTGGCGGGCGCTTGGTTGGCGGGTGCGGCGGCGGGCGCGGTGCTACAGGCCGCGAGGGTTGCCATCCCTGCGAGTGCGCCCATTTGCTTAAGCAAGTTGCGTCTGGTTAAAGTATTCATTTTTTAATCGCAGCTATTTTAAAAGGCGCGGCTTAAATGTATGTAAATCTATAAGGTGACAAGCTTATGAAGAAATGAGGAAATAATGGAAATAAGAGGAGCCACGATGTGATTCATCGTGGCTCCTATCAAAGTGACTTCTTACGCAGCCAAAATATTGCTCGTAAAAATGCAAATGTGTTTTTGTGTCTTTACGCGCAAAATAATTGCAACAACAGACTACTTCCCACTAATCATGCCTTCTTGGATCATGATAGTGGTGAAGGGGTCTACCTGATGCGGGTTCTTGAAAATGGCGTTGTCAGCCGGCAACCAATTCACGCGCTTGTCGCGCATGGGGTTATTGCCATAGCGCTCAAAAATGGGCACTTGGGGCAACAATTCGTTATAGGCCAAGGCCAATTCGGTCACAATCTTCTTTTGGGCGGCAACATCTGTGCCAACACCGGTGTCGAGCGCCAACTTCTCTAAGTCAACCTCGCCCTTGCTGGTCTTTTGCTTGAGCGGCATGTTCATGCCCTTGCCAGCCGCGCCGGTGCGCACATAGTTATGCACAAACAAATCTTGCTCATAGCTATAGAATGGGTGCGGGTTGGCTGTGCCCCATGCGCGATAAGCCATTTGGAACTTGCCGGCGTTGACATCGGCTAAGTGCTGCTGGCTTTGCACACCGCGTGGGGTGATCTTGAAGCCGAACTTGTTCAGGTCGTTCACGACGGTCTCGGCGCTGGCGCTCCAGTCGGCGAAGTCTGAGGGGAAGCTCAACTCAAATTCCAACTTCTTGCCCGACGCATCGGCCCAAATGCCATCGCTGCCTTTGGTGAAACCAGCCGCCTTAAGGGTTTCGCCAGCCTTATCCACGTTATATTCATACTTATTCAACTTGGCAATGTCATCGGCGCTCATCCACTGGGCAATGACGTTATCGCTCACGCCAGCCATCAACTTAACCGCTACGCCCGATTGACCCAACGCCGCTTGTCCGCTGATGTCACGGCGAATGGCTTGGGCAATGGCTTGACGCACGGCGGGTTTGTCGAGCGGAGCCACATCATAATTGAAATACAAGCCCGGGCCGGTAAACAACGGCGAGCGTTGGATGCGAATGCCTTGATCAACAAAGCTCTTTTCGGTGGCAGGCGGGAAGCCATGTGTGGCGTATTCAACATCGCCTTGCAACACCAATGGCGTTACGGCGGCGGTTTCACCTTGGTAAATGAGCAGTTTGTCAAATTTGACTTTGCTGGCGTTCCAAGCGTTAGCGTTCTTGGGCAAGGTGGCGAGCGATTCAGTCAAGCTCTTGACATCAATGTTATATGGGCCACTGGCGATCCAACCGGCTGGGCGCAGGTCGGCCAATTCTTTGGCGATGGCTTTGCCTTCGTCGCTGGTATGGTCTTTGCCACCGGCATACAGGGCGGCGGCTTTGGCGGCAATCGCGCCATAGGTTTGGCTGTCGCGGATCTGGGTGCGCAACACCAAACGTTCCATCAACGAGCTGGGGGTCTTCACATTGAACACGACCATCTTGTCGCCCTTGGCTTCAATCCCGCCCAAATATTTCCATTCGGCGGTGTTTTGCAAACGACGCAGGGCGAAAGTGGTCACCACATCTGCCGAGGTCACGGCCTTGCCATCGCTCCACTTGGCATCGCGCAAAGTCACCTCGAACGTGCTGCCCTTGTTCTCCCACTTTTCGGCCAATGCGGGCACATAGCTGCTGTCGGCCCATTTGAACATGGCAAGCGGCTGTTGAATCAATTCGGCATAAATGCCAAGGTTGATTTGCTTGGCGCTGTTGAAGGCGTTGAAATGGCCTTCGGGCGGGATACTGTAGGGCCAAGCGCCATTAAAGCTGGTGCCACCGGCGGCAGGCGCAGGTGCGGGCGCTTGTTGGGC
>JAHBAL020000267.1 GCA_018500105.2 Anaerolineae bacterium | reverse complement strand
CGATATTTTCTACCGTTCCCCTAAACGACGGCGTCATCGCTTCCCTAGACTCAAGCATTGAACTTAAGCGAATGTATCATACAAGACCCCTCGCTGCGCATCGGGGTGACGAGTAAATTAATTTCCATGAATGAACACTTAAAGTTGTGTTAATCGCTAAGTCGGTGTGGTTGAACCAATCAGGAGATGAGCCAATGGATCCCCTCTTTCGAAGGAATGACGAGGCAACCTTTAAACCGCCACACAATTTTTCATTTTCCATTTTCCATTCTAAATTTACATTAAAATGTTGGCCTTGAAAACTTAACGCTAACGTAAACGTTAACAATAATAAGGTCAACCATGAATGCAAATACCCCTGTGATTCTGTCTGCCGCTCGCACGCCCATTGGCAAATTTATGGGCACGTTATCGTCCATTCCCGCCCCAAAGTTAGGGGCGGTTGCTGCCAAGGCCGCCGTCGAACGGGCTGGCATTGACCCAAGCGAGATCGAAGAAGTGCTGTTTGGGCAGGTGATTGCCGCTGGGAGTGGGCAAAGCCCCGCCCGCCAAGTCGGCATTTTTGCTGGTGTGCCCGACACCGTGTGCGCTACCTCGCTCAACAAAGCCTGTGGCTCTGGCCTCAAAGCTGCCATGCTGGCGGCGCAGGCCATTAAGGCGGGCGATGGGCAGCTTTACTTGGCGGGTGGGATGGAAAACATGAGCGCCACGCCGCATTTGGTGCGCATGCGGCAGCCGACCAAATATGGCAATCAGGAATTGACCGACTCGGCCTATTATGACGGTCTGCGTGACCCATTTTACGACTGGGCGATGGGCATGGATGCCGAATACATCGCCGAAGAAGGCGAGGTTACCCGTGAGGCGATGGATCGCTTTGCTTTGGCGAGCCACCAAAAGGCGTTGGCAGCGATTGATGCGGGGTGCTTTGCCGACGAAATTGTGCCGGTCGAGGTGGCGGTGGGCAAAAACAAGGTGGTGTTTAGCGTAGATGAATCGCCGCGCCGTGAAACCTCGCTCGAATTGTTGAGCAAGCTCAAGCCCGCATTTAAGCCCGATGGCCGCGTGACGGCTGGTAATGCCCCCGGCCTAAACGATGGCGCGGCGGCGGTGGTGCTGGCCTCGGCGGGCAAGGCGGCGGCAATTGGGGTTAAGCCGTTGGCGCAAGTGGTTGGCTATGCCCAAGCCGCCGTTGCCCCCAAACGCATTTTCATTGCGCCCGCGCTCGCCATCCCCAAATTGCTTCAGCAAATTGGTTGGACGCTCAAGGATGTGGATTTGATCGAGCTGAATGAGGCGTTTGCCGCGCAAGTGTTGGCCGATGGCTATGCGTTGGCCGATCAAGGTTGGGATTGGGACAAAGTGAATGTGAACGGCGGCGCGATTGCGCTGGGGCATCCGGTGGGGTGTAGCGGGGCGCGGGTGCTCACCACCCTCATTTATGCCTTGCGGGCGCGTGGGCTGCGGCGTGGTATTGCCTCATTATGCTTGGGCGGTGGCGAGGCGGTGGCGATGGCGGTTGAGGTGATTTGAGCCAATGCTACTGCACAGCACCCGTTACACAAGCTAAGTTTATACTTCACGCACAGATAGCGCTTGCGTGAAATTTTATTTTCACCACAAAGCGCACGAAGAACTCAAAGATTTTCATAGGCTCATTCTTATCTTTGCTTTCTTTGTGCGCTTTGTGTTCTTTGTGGTGAAATGTTTTTAACGGGCGCAAGTTATGGCGGGTGAGGTGCAAATAACCGAGATGTCCCGAATCAACAAAATATGATAAATTTCTTAATGGTTTTCTGAAATTTCTAAGGATACTGAGTATGATGTAGTTATTCGTGCCGGACGGCTCGGACGTTTCGTGTCAGCCGTTCACCCTAAAAAATAACGACTATAACGACAATAATGATTAACGAAATACGAGAAACTGAAACCGTTCAGTGGGGACACCCGTTAGTGATTGTAGATAGTTTTGATAGCATTGTTGTTGCTGTTAATGAGATTGATTGGGATGAATACGAGAATTGTGGACAATGTCGCGGGCGAGCCGAGATAGAAGAGACCGACGATGGCGATTTGTTTTGCCAAATGTGCCGCGCCCAATTGCCCAAGCCGGTAACCTGATAAATCGCTTATACTAGGTGGGCGTGACCCATCAATCTAGCTCAGATATTTCACCGCCGACCATTGCCTGTTTAGGGTTTATCAACCCGGGTTTGGCGCTTTCAGTAGACCACTATCCCTTGGCCAATGGCGGCACATTTGTGCAGGCCAAGAAGTTTTATTTAGGCTCCGATGCCGTTATTGTCGCAAATGCGCTTTCCAAATGGGGCATGAAGGCGCATTTGATCACCAATGCGCTGGGCGACGATACGATGGGCCGCAACGCCAAACGCCAATTACAGGCCGCCGGTGTGCTGGGTGAATTGATTTTGCAACCCAATGTTGCCACCCCAGTCGAGATTGATGTGTGTGACCAACAAGGCAAACGCACTTGGTTTGTCGAGCAAGCGTGGTCATTGTTTGGCACGATTGCCGCTGCCGACCTAACGCCCATTCAACACGCCAATATGCTGTATATAGATTGGTATGCGGGCGAGGATGTGGTGGATCGGGCGCTGCAAACCGCCCAAACACAAGGTGTGCCGGTTTATTTGAATGTTGAGTGCACCGCTGCCGAGCCAGAGCGATATGCTGAGTGGATTAAACGCGCCGATTTGGTGCAAACGTGGATTAACGATGACGATGTAAGCCGCAATGACGCGACGGTCGCGTGGGAATTGGCTGAACGTCTGTGCAAATTGGGCGCAAAGGTAGCGGTGGTTACACGTGGCAAAGATGGCTGTGTGGCGCGGTCTGCCACCGAATCGGTCTCTTTACAAGCGCCCAAAGTGGCTATTGTGGGGACCTTGGGTGCGGGGGCTATCTTTTCGGCAGGCATGATGTATGGGCATCATCGCGGCTGGTCGTTGCTCGATACGGCGCGATTTGCCATGTATGCCGCCAGTTTGAAATGCCGTAACCTAATCCCCGAAGCCCCCAACGCGAATGAGATTTTGGGCGCGATATGGCAGAGTTGAGGCTGTTAGTAAAATCTCTTTATGTCAAAAAAATTACTTGCTTTAATCGCCCTTGTGGTGGCGTTGGTGTTGTGTGGGGTGGTTGTGGTGCTGGGAATGTTCTTTTTTCGCACCAGTAGCAACATTGCCCCAGCCAAACCCACTAGCGTGCCGACATTGGTGGTGATTGCCAGCCCCATTCCCAATCTACCGACCAGCGCCACCTCGACGGTGAGTGCGACCAGACCCAATGCGCCTGCGCCGACGCAAACGGCGTTGCCGCAACCCAGTGCCACACCCCGCCCAGCAGCGGCAGCCACCCCTACCAGCAGCCGCGGCCCGCAAACGCTCAGCGTCACCGAGGCACAAGCGTCTAGTTTGATCGCCGAACGCATCGAGGCCGCAAAAATGCCTCTGAGCAATGTGCGCGTCACTTTTAACGACAACCAAACGATTGAATTGCTCGGCACGGCGCAAATCAAAATGCCCATCCTCGGCACCGTCTCTGGCCCGCTCAAGGTGTTGATTCAGCCGGTGGTGCGCAACGAAAAGTTAGAGGCTGAGGTCACCCGCATTCAATTTAATGGCTTAGACATTACCGAAGCGTATAAAGAAAATGTCGAGTTGGGCGTTAATCAGGCATTCGAGGGCATTTTGGGCAATCGGCGGGTGCAAAGTGTGAATATTAGCAATCATCGTATGTCGGCTATCGTGTTGCCATAATGTAACCGAAGACATGAAAATGCTGCGCCACCCCGCCTTACCGCTTATTTTGGTGCAAACGCTGAGCAGCATGCGCGATGTGCCGCAATTTGTATTTTTCCTCATTTATCTGCAAGAGCAAATTGGCCTCACGCCCATTCTCATTTCGAGCGTGGTGGCGGGGCAACAGCTTGCGAGCGCAGTGGTCGCCTTATTTGGCGGTGCAATTACGGCTCGCTTGGGCAGCAAATGGGTCTTGGCAATTGGTCTGGCGTTGGCTGGCTTGAGCAGCTTTGTTTTTCAAACCCATGCAGTATGGCTGCTGGTTGTGTTGTGGCTGATCAGCGGTGCGGGTGGGGCGATGTTGAACGTGGGCGGCTCAAGCTATTTGACCCAGCTTGGCGGGCGCGGGGCATTGGGCACGCTCTCGGCGTTTTACGCGCTCAGCATGACCATCGGTGGGGCTGTGGGCAATCCGATAGTCGGCTTTGTCGCCGAGGAGCGTGGCTATTCGGCGTTGGGGTGGGCTGTTATGGGCGTGAGCATCATTGCGCTGACGCTGCTGCTTTGGCTAATGCCCAATTTAAACGCCCCCACTGCCGCCACGCCCGATTTGCCCGCTGACTTGGCAATGGCAGCCCCGGCCCCGCGCCTCACTCGGCAGCTATTGCTGGGCATGCGTTGTTTGCCCACCTTGTTTTATGGCATGTTGACCGTGTTGGTTCCGCTGGTGCTCAATGAGATTTCGGGCAGCAAAGTGACAGTGGCGGCCTATGGAACCAGCACCTTGGTCGTGGCTTCCGTCGCCCAGCTAATGGCGGGCCGTGCTGCCGACCGTTGGGGTGCGCGTGGGCCGACCTTGCTGGCGTACGCCGTGCTGGTGTTGTCGGGTTTGGGTTTGGCGCTCAACAGTCAGTCGGTGGCTGGTTTGTTCGGTTTTGGGGTAATGGGCATCTCGGCGGCGTGGGCGCTGTCTGCGCTCATGTTTGTGTGGGTGACTGACGGCATCCCCAAGCCCCATCACCCCAGCATGTTTGGCACATTGCATGCCGTGTGGAGCTTGAGCATGATGGGCGGCTCACTCATCGGCTCGTGGTTGATGGGGCTTGGGGCCGCTTTGCCGTTTTTGGTGTTGGGGTTGCTCAATGTTGGCTCGGTGTTTTTAGCGTTGGCGTATTACAAAAAGCCTAATTTTGATTCAGCGGTTGGCATTAGGCATTGGCACTAAGCGATGCCACGCAAGAATGGCCGCCACCAAGGAACGGCGATCAAGATCAAGATTGCCGCAATCGTAAAACAAATCGCGGCCCAGCGAAATTGGCTGGCGCTGGCTTGGGCTTTTCGCGCCCGCGCATAGCCTAAATGCACGATGGCTAAAGCGATGACCATTTGCAAGGGATGTTCCATCCCGAAAAAGCGCAGATCGTAGACTTTCATGGCGGCGCTAAAATTTTGAGCAGCGGCTTGGCGTGCCGCGTAAGCCAGACCATTGGGCAACAAAAATAAAACGACCCCTAAAATGAATTGTAATGAGATTAGCCCTGCAAAACAGCGATTGGCAAAATCATCTAGGCTGTGCCATTCGCGTTTGCCAATCAGCCCGCGCCATGCGCGGAATAATGCGTATATCATTGCGATGAGCACCAGCCAGCGGGTGTAACTGTGTAGGGTGAGTGTTAGAATGTACATAAATGCTTTTCTTTTGATAGGTTGTTTTGTGCGATTGTAGTAAGCTGGGACGAAGATTTCAACCTGCAAAACCGTAAAATTGTTCAAAGCTGAACAAAACCAGCTTTTTGTCTCAATTTATAGCAATCTGATAGCAATCAATGAGCGTAAACTCTCCTAATCGCCAAGCCCAGCGCACCCAAGCCGCGCTAAAGGCCGCATTTGTAGCCTTATTACAAGAATCAAATTACGAGACGATCACCGTGGAAGATATTGCAGATCGGGCGAATATTGGGCGCAGCACGTTTTATCGGCATTTTGACAGCAAGCCCGATATTTTGCTGAGTTGGCACGAAGATATTTTTGCGGGGCTGGGTTTGGGGCAATATACAGCAGCGCAATGGCTACAACCTGAGCCGCCGGAAGAATTTGTTGCTTTTTTAGAACGCATGAAATATTCCCGGATGCGTTTGCACGAGTTTGGCAAAGACGCTGGTTATGTGCTGCGCAAGATTGGTGCAATTTTTACCAAACAAATCGAGACCAACTTGGTGGAGGCGTTTAAAGATTGTCAAATGAATTTGCCGCCTTTGGTGCTTGCGCAATCAATTGCGGGGGTTTATGTGTGGCTTTTTCAATGGTGGATTATGGAAAATCCGCCTTATACGTCGTATGAAATGGCCGCCTATGTTCATCGCATGTTGCGCGGCATGATTAGCGCCGCCATCATAAAACCCCTATAACCTCTGTCTAATACAAATCGGGTACGCTGTCAGGCATGACAAATAACCAACCCCAAACTCAATTGCCCGCCTCGCAAACCAGCGTGGCCCGCTATGCCCTCGGTGGCGTGCTGCTCGGCTTTTTGCTGCCGATTTTTGCGTGTCTGTGTCTCATGATGTCCATGTTTGCTGGCCTCAGCTCGCTGGGCAGCAGCGCGGCCTCGTCGGCCAGCACCTCAATAGATGCCATGCCGTTTGGCAGCACCAACAGCCAACCGACCGCCCAATATGTGTCTGGCCCGCGCACCGGCCCGGCCATCGCCATTGTGGATGTGTCTGGCCCCATCGTGACGGGTTCGGATTCTAGCAACGGGTTGACGAGTTCGGGCAATGCGGCCTCTGGCCCGATTGTCAAATCCATCAAGGCGGCGGCCAAAGACAGCAACGTCAAGGCCATCATTTTGCGGGTTAACAGCCCCGGTGGCTCGGTTGTGGCTTCCAATGAAATTCATAAGGCGCTCAAGGCCAGTGGCAAGCCGGTGGTTGCGCTCATGACCGAAACCGCTGCTTCGGGCGGATTTTATGTCAGCATGGCCGCCGATCACGTTATTGCGCATCCTGACGCGCTGACGTGCTCCATCGGCGTTATTTTCCAATTGGTCAATATTAAGGGGTTGTCTGAGCAATTTGGCATCAAAGATGTGACAATTGTGTCGGGCAAAAACAAAGACCTCGGCAACCAATTCCGCGACATGCGCCCCGACGAGCGCGAACTGCTGCAAAATATTGTCACCGAAATGTATGAAGGTTTTGTCACCATCGTCAGCGATGGGCGCAAATTGCCCAAAGACGAGGTGCGCAAGATCGCCGACGGGCGCATTTGCACCGGTCGCCAAGCCCTGAGCTACAAATTGGTTGATGCGCTCGGTGGTGAAGAGGAGGCCATTGCCAAGGCTGCGGCTTTGGGCGGCATCGCCGGTGAGCCGCGGGTGCTGCAATATCGCCGCCAAACGCCATTCAGCACGCTTTTGGGCGAAACTGTCGTGCGGCAATTTTTAACGGCATTAGGCTTGCCCGTCAGCGCCGTCTCGCCGTTTAGCCCCAATGAGCGCATGGTGTTGGAATATCGGTAGTCAGCAGCCAGTAGTCAGTAGTCAGTAGTCAGACGATATCATTCTGCTTTCTGCTTCGACACTTCGACATGTCATATCGAATGCTACGCTAAAATAGCCACCTTTTACTTAGGCCATTCAGCGAAAATAAGTGAGCGATTGAAAATCTTAGCGGGCTGCAAACTCAGCCGGTGTAACCGACGTTGTTATGTAGAACGGTCCTGAGTCTGACGAAGGATTGATCGTCGTTCGGACTGTCATTTATTTCAACGCAATGGCCTTACTGATTACTGATTACTGACTACTGATTACTGACTACTGACCACCCATGAACCCAATCACTTTGCATACCGGCGTTGCCAACATGGTTTTACTCTACAACACGATTTTAGGCGTGTGGGGCCTGATTCGCTTCTTGCGCGGGCAGGGCATTGATGGCTCATATTGGGGGGCGGCGGCGCTGGGGCCAATTTTGGGCTTGGTGCAATTGGGGGTTGGTTTGTGGTTAATTAGCCTTGGGCTGGGCATCAATGTGCGTTTTGTGCATTATTTGTATGGCGCATTGGTCATCATTTCTGTGCCCGCCACGTTTGCCTTTACACGCGGGCGTGATGATCGTGGGGCCATGTTGGCGTATGCCGGTATGTTTTTGCTGGTGGCGGGCTTTGGCACACGCGGCTATACCACTGGCTATGGCGGCTAACTTGAGCGACCCGTTTCACACCTTAACTCGGAGAAACGGAGGAGCGGAAAAACGGCTTTTTTAAGATTAGGACTTACGCGAAAGTTTGATTTTCACCACAAAGCGCACAAAGAACTCGAAGGTTTGCATTGGTAAACCTTCGAGTTCTTTGTGGTCTTTGTGGTGAAATATTTTTAATGCGCGTAAGTCCTAAGATATCGCTTCTCCGCATTTTCCGCTCCTCCGAGTTTAGATGTTAATTTGGCGTTGGCCCTAAGGCTGTTCAAAAGTCGCCTTGTCATTCCCGCGAACGCGGGAATCCACAACGCGACAGGCACAAATCGAGTGAGTTGCGCCATTTTTTACGGGCCTCATTATGGATCTCCGCGTTCGCGGAGATGACGTATTAAGTGCAATGTTGACTTTTGAACAGCCTTGGGAGTTGGCCCTGATTAGGGCAGACACGCAGTAATTGACGGGTATACTTTGCCATTCCTGTGGCATCAAATCAATTTTTTCACGCCGATTGTTTAAGTGCGCTCGCCAATTTGCCCGCCGCGACCGCGCACCTCATCTACCTCGACCCGCCGTTTAACACCAAAGTCAAACGCAGCTACGACGATAATTTTGGCAGCGCCCAAGATTATGTGGCCTACATGCGCCCGCGGGTGACAGAAATGCTGCGCGTGCTCACGCCCGACGGCTCGCTGTTTTACCATTGCGATTGGCGGGCCAGCCATTATGTCAAGCTCATGCTGGATGAGATTTTTGGGCTTGAACAGCCAAAAATCGCCAAAGCAGCGCGTGGGGTATTTGTCAACGAGATCATTTGGCATTATGGGCTGGGGGCGGCGCGGGCCAAGCGCCAATTGTTGACCAAGCACGACGTGATTTTTTGGTATGCCAAATCGCCAAATTACACCTTTAATATGATTCGCGGTGAGCCGACCAAGGCCATGCTTGCTAAATATTGTCATGTGGCCGAAGATGGGCGGCGCTATATGATGTCGTATGGGCGCAAATATTATTTGCAGGGCGGCAAGCCGCTCGACGATGTGTGGGCCTTGCCCGCGATTGCAGCCACATCGGGCGAGCGCACCGGCTACCCGACGCAAAAGCCATTGGCGTTGCTCCAGCGTATCATCAGCCTTGCCAGCAACCCCAACGATGTGGTGCTCGACCCCTTTTGCGGCAGTGGAACCACCGTCGTTGCCGCAAAACAACTTGGGCGCGGCTGGATCGGCATTGACCAAAGCAAAAAAGCCATTGAGACGGGCCAGAGCCGGATTGAAAATGTAAAATGAAAAATTGAGAATCGTCATTTTGCGTAACATCTGTCATTTCGACGCGAAGCGAGAAATCTTTGCAAAACATACGCTTTTAGCTTCAATTTATGCAAAAATTTCTCGCTTCGCGTCGAAATGACGATTCCACGATCATCTTGAACCCTACAAAAAATTGAAAATTGAAAATTACGGCGTATGATCAACACGTTTGCAGCGCACTGGATTGCGGCATGGAACGCCCATGACCTCGACGAAATCTTGTCGCACGATTGATCATCAGCGCCATGAACAAGCCTTCTGGCAAATTGAAAGGCAAAGCCATGATGCACGTTTCCTGGTCCAAGTTATTGGCGAAGTATCCAGAGTTGCGTTTTGAAAAGCGACACGTTTGGGTCGGGGCTGGCAGCTTTACCCTCATCTATAGCGGTGTGCGTGGGTTGTCGGCTGAGGTGTTTCATTTCGACCCGCAGGGCAAGGTCTATGCGGCCTATATCCATTATGAGTTGTAATTAGGTCGTTGTATGGGCGTAAATCAACCATTATTGTTCACCTCTTTAAAATGTATGACAAACGAAATTCCATTCCGAAACCGTTCGCCATATGGCTGGTGGATTGCATCCTATTTAGAGCGTGCCGCGTGGGATGATGAGCCGAATCCATCACCAAATAGCCGTTGCTTAAGTTGGGAAAATACCATCATTTTGCAAGCGCCTGATCGCGAGGCTGCTTATGCAAAAGCCGTTTTTTTAGCAACTCAGAATGTTTCAGAATTTGTAGATGATGTGCGAAATAGAAAAGGCCGTTGGGTATTTGAAGGACTCACCAGTCTGTTGCCAATTCACGAAGAATTAGAGGATGGGGCAGAGATATTCTGGGTTGAGCATCGCAACAAAACCATTTGGAAAATTCAATCAAAGGTTAAGCGCAAAGAAGACCTTGAAGCTTTTAACGATAAGTAAGGTCGTGCAAGCCGTTCGAAATGGATGACGGCATTTGTGTTGCTTTTGCCACCAACGCGGGGTAAGTAGATGGGCTGCACCTCGCAGGTGCGGCCCAGCCGCCCCCGCACGGGCCGCGCAAGCAAGTGCGACACACGCTATCCCCACCGCTTACAATAAGATATGCAATTTGTCATTCAAAGGTTTAATATTGCCCATGCATGCATAGAGGTGTCATAATGTCTTTAGAATTAATATTTCACGAAGCTATGGTTGGTATATACGAATCAGCTTTGAAAAACTGTAATTACCGCGCAACAGTATTTCGGCGTATGGTGAATGAACATGGCGGTGTTAAAACAGCAAAGCGGCTGCTGGCAACGAATACGATGCAATCTGGGTTATATGAGTTGTTTAATTGTGGCAGGCTTGATTTAACGGTTGAATCACTTGTGTGTCAACCAGAATATCAATCATTATTTACACACGAAGAGTTGGAAGAAGCAAAAAGGCGAATTGAAGAGTTGGAGCATAAGTGAAATGCTACTAAACCCCGAAATTTTCCATGCTCAATTCGCAAACACCAACTTGCCCTCAGCCGCATCAACCACCACGCGGCTGGGCGGCTGGTCGAGGCTGAGCAGATAGTCGGCCAATTGGTCGCGCACACTGCGCTGCAAAATACGGCGCAGCGGGCGCGCGCCCCATTCGGGATGCTCATTCTGCGCCAACATCCAGACGCGGGCGGCAGGCGTGATCTCTAGCCCGATGCCGCGCTCTTTGGCGGTCTTGATCTCCTTCAAGATCATCAAATCCAACACCTTGCTTAGGGCCGCCGGTGACAGCGGCTTAAACATCACAATTTCGTCGAGGCGGTTGAGAAATTCGGGCCGGAAGAAACTGGGCACATCCGTCATCGGCAAAACGGGGGCAGCTTCCCACGCGGCAGCATCCTCTTTTTTCCACCCTTCGATCAAATAATTGGCCCCAAGGTTGCTGGTCAGCAAAATCACGGTTTCGCTAAAATTTGCCACCCGCCCTTGCCCGTCGGTTAGGCGGCCTTCTTCAAGCACTTGCAGCAAAATATCCAGAATACGCGGATGCGCCTTTTCCACTTCGTCGAATAACACGACGGCATAGGGCGATTTGAGAATACGCTCGGTCAATTGCCCGCCGCTTTCATAGCCGACATACCCCGGCGGCGACCCGATCAAGCGGTTAATCGTGTCGTCTTTCTGATATTCGCTCATGTCAATGGCGATCATGGCATCGTCGCTGCCGAACAGAAAATCGGCCAGTGCCCGCGCCAATTCGGTTTTGCCGACGCCGCTGGGGCCGAGAAACAAGAACGAGCCGATGGGGCGCTTGCTGTCTTTTAGCCCGACCCGTGCCACCTTGACCGCGCGGCTAACCGCCCGCACCGCGTCATCTTGCCCGATCACACGCTGTTGCAGCGCCTGATCCATGCCCGCAAATTTGCTGCGCTCGTCTTGGCCGAGCTTGTTGGTGGGCACGCCGGTCATTTGGCTAATGGCTTGCGCGACCGTGTCTTGATTGACAATTTTGGAAGTCGCCGTTTGCCCGTCTGCAACTTTGCCCCCGGCGACTTTAATCGTTGAACACGCCCGATGTAGCACCCGCACCGCAGAGCCGGGCAAAGGTTGGTCGCCGATGAAGCGGCTGGCAAGCACGGCGGCAGACTTGGTGGCAGTGGGGTCAATCGTCACCTCATATTCGCGCTCGATACTGGTTTTGACCAGCGCCAACATCTTTTGGCATTCGTCAACCGTTGCCGCTGGCACACGCAACATGTGCGAATGCTCAACAATGGCAAGATTGCCGCGCAATTTATCGGTATATTCGGCCTCGGTGCTTGTGCCGATGATGACGGCGTTGCCGCCTTCGGACAAAAACGCCTTTTGCAGCGACTTGGCGACGCTGTCTTGGCGGAAATCGCGGGCAAAAAAGCGGTGAATATTGCTGATGAACAACACGCCATTCTCGGCTTGGCGCAAACCGGCCTGCAATGCCATCGCCGGATTATCCAGCCACGCCACATCACTCACCTCGATGATGGATTGCAGTTTCGGCGGCACAGGGCCGATGCCTTGCCCCCAGCCGCCCACGCTGAGCAGCGCCAACGATTGCGCCAAACTGCGCCGCCCACTGCCATCATTGGCCACCAAAATCACATGCCGATCACGCGATAGCGACAGCAACGAACATAGCTCGCGCAGCAAGCCATCGCGCATATACAGCGGGGCCAGCAAGCCATTTCGCGCTTGCTTAATCCAATCTTGCACGACCGTGCGCTTGCTCACCACGCCGTTATTCACCAATTCGTTGATGGCGGCGGGGGTGACACCGCGCCGCTGTAACACACCGGCAGTGCTGACACCGGGCTGGGCCAACGCGCCGAGCAAATGCTCGGTTCCGATGTAGACCTCGCCTGCCGCCATCGCAATGCTGCGGGCTTCGTCAACGCTGATCAGCGTTTCATCTGACAGCGAGACGGGCGTATTATTGTCGGTGACAAAATTGAAATTTGCGGGTCGCCCGACGCGGGTCTTGAGTTGGCCTTCAAGCTCATGCTCAACATCGCTCAATTTAAAGCCGCGTGTCTGTGCCAGCCGATCGAGCGCCCGCTCGGCGGTGCTTTGGGGCATACGAATGAGTGCCAACAGCACCATTTCGGGCATCAGCACGGGTTTGGCTTGGCTGCGCATGATATCGGCGGCGCGGCTGAGCGCGGTGCGTGTATTGGCGTCGAGGAGATCAGGGTTTAGCGTTCCCACAATTGCGCTTAATCATACCTGATGTGCGTGAGCGTGCAGGCGAGGACGCTCTAGCGTGCCGATGAACAAACCCCCAAATCCCGCCGCATAAAGCAGCGAAGGCAGAGCGGCAGGCAGATCACCCAACCACAGCAGCCACAGGCACATGAGCAGCGAATAGAGCGCCAACCCAAGCTCGGCGAAACTAGTCCAATCGGTGGCAAAGCTGTAATCAGCGCCGCTGTAATCGGCGCTAGTTACAGCGCTTGTGGTTTGGGGCTGGGTGGATTGGCTCGGGCGGTCACCGGCCTTGGGCGTGCGCACAAATTCGCCGCCGTGTGGGGCAAACCAGCCCGCCAAAAATGCGGCGGCATCTGAAAATGACAGCCCGATGCCGCACATGATGGCGGTGGGCAAGGTGCGAAACAAGTCGCGCCAACGCCGCCCTTGATCTTGGTGCGCGATACACATCAGGATGAGCGGAAGCGCTCCCACGAGGTTGGTCAGGCCAAACCACGCGGGCAGGCTGACGGGATGCGCGGCAAAATTTAAATTGCGCAACACCGCCACAATTGGCCCAAAGATGACCAGCAGCATGATGAACAAGTGAATGACGTAGCCGCTGATATGCAGCGCCCCGGTCAATTTGTGTAGGGGCGAGATTGGGCTGCGCATCAGGTCTGGGATCAATTTGCGGATACATTGGGCTGTGCCGCGTGACCAGCGGGCTTGTTGGCGTTTGAAGGCCAGCAGGTTGGTGGGCAACTCGCTCGGCGCGGTCACATGCGGCAAATACAGCCCGTGCCAGCCCTTCATCGCCGCCCGATAACTCAGATCGAGGTCTTCGGTCAGGGTGTCGCCTTGCCAGCCACCCGCATCGTCAATACACGCCCGCCGCCAAACGCCGCCCGACCCGTTAAAATTCATCGGCAGCCGCACCGCGCTACGGGCCGGTTGCTCGATGACAAAGTGCATATCCAGCATCAGCGCCTGCGCCCGCGTCACCGCGTCTTGCTCGCGGTTCAGGTAAGTCCAGCGCGTTTGCACGAAGCCGATTTTGTTGAATGAGTGAATGAGTGAATGAGTGAATGGGTGAATGGGTGAATGAGTGAATGGTTGAATGGTTGAATGGTTGAATGGTTGAATGGTTGAATGGTTGAATGGTTGATCGGGTGATCGGGTGATCGGTTGAATGGTTGATTGGTTGCTTTCTTCGATCTGACTACTGACTACTGACTTCTGACTACTGACTACTGACTTCTGGCTACTCTCAACCCCAAACCTCGGCAACACGTGCTGCAAAAAATCGGGCGCGGGCACAAAATCGGCATCGAAGATGGCGATGAAATCGCCGGTGGCGGTGGTCAGCCCATTGGCGAGCGCACCGGCTTTGAAGCCGTCGCGGGTGGGGCGGGTGATGTGGCTGATGTTGACGCCACGCGCCTGCGCGGCCCGCACCGCGTCACGGGCGAGGGTGCGCGTGGCATCGGTCGAATCGTCAAGCACTTGAATTTGCAGCCGATCGGAGGGGTAATGTTGAGCGCAAGCGGCGGCGATCACGCGCTCGGCGACATAGCGCTCGTTATACAGCGGCAATTGAATGGTGACATGCGGCCACACTTGGGTATCGGGCGTTGGCAATGCCGCTGGCGGGGCTGATATTTGCTTTTTGCGCCATTTATAGATGAGCAAAAGCGCCCCTTCGTGCAGGGCATACATTGACAAAAACAGCGTTGCGAGGACTTGAACGCCGAGTAGCGCGGCATAAATCAGATCGGGAAATTGGGTCATGATGGGCTATATTTTGCTGCCAATTTTTGCACAGTGGTGATATTTCGCATTGTGCCCGCCATGCCCAGCGCTTTTTCGATACTTTTGCCGCTAATGCTCGATTCACTGATTTTGCTGCGGCACAGCCAATACACCTCGCGGTCGTGGATGTGAAAGGCGTCGTTGGGCGTGCCAAGCGCCATGAGGCGGGCTTGGGCGGCGGCGTTCGGCCATTGCGCCACAAAGGTAATATTGAGCGCGGCGGCTGCCGTCATCGTCGCATCGTCGAACGGGCGATATTGGGCGATGGCGCTCAGGGCTTGAGGCGAACGAATAAAGGTGGCGACATCGTAACCCAACGCCTTGCCCAATTCTGCCGCAATGTTGTTTTCGAGGGCGGCGATATCGGTGTGGGGATTGTCAAAAATAACATTGCCGCTGGCGATGAAGGTTTCGACCTGCGTCAATCCCATCGCCTCGAACAACTGGCGCAGATGATCCATTTTGACAGTGTGCCCACCCACGTTGATGGCGCGTAAAAAGGCGATGTGTTTGGACATGCAACTGCTTGGCGCAGAGATTAAGACTGGCGGTTACTATTTTCGAGGTCGTCGGTATCGAGGCTGCTAATAAAATCGCCAAACGCGCCGATATCGAGGTCGTCTTCGCTGCTCTTGAGTTGGTCTTCTTCTTCTTCTTCGGTATCTGGCAAAATGGCGGCGCGTTCCATCACATTGTCTTCGATGAAAATGGGGCATTCGGCACGCACGGCAATGGCGAGGGCGTCGCTGGGGCGGGCATCAACTTGCACGGTGCGGCGGTCGAGCACAATTTCGATCCGTGCATAAAACGTGTCTTGATACAAATCGCTAATGATGACGCGGGTAATTTTGCCGCCCAAGTCGTCTACGATGCTTTTGGCCAAATCGTGTGTGAGCGGGCGCGGCACATGCACTTTTTGCAAGTGCATATTGATGGACTCTGCCTCTGTGCGACCAATCCAAATGGGCAAGTAGCGGCGATCATCCATATCTTTTAAGATCACCACGTGCTGTTGCGACATCAGGCTAACCCGAATGCTATCAATTTTCACCTCTACCATATACTAGATTATACTCACGCAATTCACAGGATTGGCAAGGACGGTTATTCAATAAGATGAAAATAACGTTTTGGGGTGCAGCTCGCACCGTGACCGGCTCGCAACATTTGATAGATGTTGCGGGCGAGCAAGTTTTATTAGATTGTGGGTTGTTTCAGGGGCGACGTGACGATGCCAACAGCATCAACGAGACGTTTCCGTTTGACCCCGCCAATTTACAAGCGATGGTGTTGTCGCACGCACATATTGACCACTCTGGCAATATTCCAAATTTGGTGAAACAAGGCTTTCGCGGTACCATTCATGCAACCCATGCCACCGAGGATATTTGCCACGCCATGTTGCTCGACAGCGCCAAAATTCAAGAAGAAGATGCCAAATTTTTGAATAAACGCGGTATTGGCCGTCCGGTGCAGCCACTTTACACGATTCCCGATGCCGAATTTGCCCTGACCCGTTTTCAAACACAGGCGTATGACCAGCCTTTTCAAGTGACGCCCAATATGCGGGTGCGTTTTGGTGAGGCCGGGCACATGCTCGGCTCGGCGTGGGAGCATATTACGCTGACCGAGGGCGAGCAAAAGGTGAATTTGGTGTTTAGCGGCGATTTGGGCCGCTTTGGCACGACCATTTTGCGCGACCCTGCGCCCATGCCCGATGCCGATTATTTGGTGATCGAGGGGACGTATGGCGGGCGCACCCATGCCCCGCTCGATGATGTGTTGCCAGACCTTAAAGACGCGATCATGCGCGTGATGCGGCGCGGCGGCAAAATTGTCATTCCGGCGTTTGCGGTGGGCCGCACCCAAGAGATCGTTTATCACCTCAATCATTTGGTCAACACAGCGCAAATCCCCAGTATTCCGGTATTTGTAGATAGCCCGCTTGCCACCAATGTGACGCAGGTTTTCAAGGCGCATCCCGAATGTTTTAACGACGATGTGCTGGAGAAATTGTCCGATGACCGCGATGGGGATGCTTTTGGATTTCCGCGTTTGCGCTATATTCGACAGGCCGATGATTCGAAATCGCTTAAAGATTGGGAAGGCCCCGCTATCATTATTACCGCGTCGGGGATGTGCGAAAACGGGCGGGTGCTGCATCATTTGCGCAATACCATCGAAGACAAACGCAATATGGTGCTGTTTGTGTCGTTTCAAGCGCCCGGCACGTTGGGGCGGCGCATTTTAGACGGCGAGCAAAATGTGCGTATTTTGGGCGAGTCTTTTCGCGTGCGGGCCGAGATTCATCAAATTCAATCGTTTTCGGGTCACGCTGACAGTGGCGATTTGCTGAAATGGGTGCAACCCAAACTAAAAAGCTTGCGCAAGATTTTTATCGTGCACGCTGAAATCGAACAAGCAGAAGCGCTTGCGCGTGCATTTCAATCTGCCGGTGCGCGCGAGGTGCATATTCCGGCGCGGGGGCAGGGGTTTGTGCTTTGACAGAGTGAGGGGGTGGCAAGGTGACAAGGTGAAGGGATGACAAGGCGATGAAAATTTGACCACTTGTTTTGCTTTAAGGTCACCCTGTCACCCACTCACCCTGTCACCGTGTCCCCCTTCACCTTGTCATCAAACTCAGCCTTTCAACAACGTCTCAATATCTTTCTTGAGGTTGTCATAAGACTGCATGCCATTGCGGGTTGTGACGACTTTGCCATCGCCACCGACCATGACGAATTGCGGTTGGGCGCGGAAGCCATATTTCTTCTTGGCTTCGGCATTTTTGGGGCTGTCAATATCCAAGCTTTGGAACTCGACCTTGCCTGCAAATTCTTGTTCTAACCTACGCACGGTAGGTTTCATTGCGGTGCAGGTTGTTCACCACTCGGCGTAAAAGTCAATAAAGACGGGTTTGGCAGCGGCCACTGGCTGAACTGCGGCTGGTTTAACAGCAGCAGCTTGCGTGGGCGCGGCGGCAACGGGGGCCGGTTGACTTGCGGCCTGAGTGGGCGCAACCTCAACCTTGGCTGGGGCCGGAGCCGGAGCCTCGACTTTGGCGGCGGGGGCCGCTGCTGGCGGGGCGCTGGTGGGCGCGGCTGCACTGCCGCAGGCGCTCAACACAATTGCGGCTGCAATGGCTGAAATTTTTGCGCGAATATTCATTTTTTCACCTCCTTTTTTGAATGAGTTGTTGGCTTAATTTTACTTTGACGCGGAAGGGGGGAGTGATCTTACCCTGAGCATTGCTCAATCGGAGACGAAAGATTATCGTCAACGTGAACGTAAACGTGAACGTAGACGTAAACGTAAACGTGAACGTGAACGTTTACGAATTGTGATTAAGATTGATTATCGTAAACGTAGCCATAATAGCTGCCAAACCCCTCGCAGCAGCAGCCACATGATGGCGAATGCCGTGAGGATGGCGAGCAGGGTATTGTGTTCAAACCATCGTGTGGCGAGGTTGCCGCCGATGAGCGCGGATGCGCCGACAAGCAGCGGAACCCAAATGAGCGCGGTAATAAGGAAATAGGCCGCGAATTTGATGGTTCGCACGCCATATGCGCCGGTGGCGAGGGCAATTGGCGAATGCCACGCGGGCGCGAGGCGGCTGATGAGTGTGGCCCGAAAAGGGCGCTGCTGAAATGCCGCATGGCTGCGGGCGAGTGCTTGTGGCCCAATGAGCCAGCGCCAAGGCAAACGTTGGGCGGCATCGTGGGGCAAACTGCGGCCAAGCCGATGCACCACAAGATTGCCGATAAACATGCCGACCAAACACGCCAACATCGCAGGCAAAAAATCAATTCGCTGTTGCAGTACCATCAGGCCCGCCGCCACACACGCCAATTCGTCGCTAAGCAGCGCAGTGACGCCGAGCAAAATGACGAAGGCGGCAGTGGCGATGCCGATCATTTTGCTCATGTGAACCGGCTGGCTGGCGGCGGCGCTGCGGCTGGCGGTGGCTTGGGCGCGGGTGGGCGCTTGCCCGCGTTCGACCCGATTCAAAAACGGTGCGAGGGCGTTGGTTACCAATTCTGGCTCAGAAAACACCATGCCATGCCCGGCCTCGGTCATGACCAATTCGCTGTGCGGCACAATACGGTAATGTTCGAGCGCGGCTTCGGGCGGCACTTGGCCGTCTTGCTGACCTTGAATGATGAGAAAAGGCGGCTCGAAACGATTCATATAGTCGCGTAGGGGGCGCTGGTCACTTTGGTAAAAATTGAGCGAAAACGGCACGCCCGAAGCGCGGTCAAAGGCCCCAAAATGCGGGGCGAATTGCTGCAATCCCCAGAAAAAAGCCGTTTGCAGCCCGTGAATGAGGTGATTTAGGTAATAATCGCCGGTCAACTCAAACTCTTGCGCCCCCAACGATGACAGCATCGTGATAGATTTGACGCGCTGGGGCGCGAGGTCGTAGAAATTGAGCGCTGGACCGCCGCCCATGCTATAGCCGACAAAATGCACTTTTTCGATGCCGAGCTGGTCGAGCAATTGGCGCAAGTAAAAGGCATGGGCGCGGAATGAATAATCAGGGATATTGATCTCGCTGTTGCCGAAGCCGGGCAGATCGGGCGCGATGATGCGATAGGGCTGGGCGGGTGGTGTGTCGGGGCATTTGATCGGGGCGCGGTTAAAGCCATCGCCGCCGCTGCCGGGCGGTGGGCAATTGCCGCTGAGAATGGGGGCGACGCGGTTGAAATTGCTGCCGCTGCCGGGGCTGCCGTGCAACATCACCACGACTGGCGCGTTGGGCGCATTGGGCGGCACATAGTCTAGGTAGGCCAGTTTTATCTGGCGCTCGTTTGTTTGGTCGTGTTGGATGGCGCGGACGAGTGCCGTCTTTTCGTTGAATCTCGGCGGCGTGGGTGGGTCGGTGCGGTTAATGCGGGCCACCGTTGAGGCGGCGAGGGCGACGAGGTAAATCGCCAAGAGGATGCGCCCGATGGGCAAGCGGCGTTTTTTCGCGTTGGTTGGTTGGTGG
>JAHBAL020000208.1 GCA_018500105.2 Anaerolineae bacterium | reverse complement strand
CGCCGAGGGCGACCAAGGCCAAGAGCAGGGCGTCGGTTCCTGATGCCAGCCCGACCGCGTGCGGCATTTGGCAATAGGCCGCCAGTTCACGCTCAAATTGCTCAACCCCAGCCCCAAGGATAAAGTTGCCCGATTCTAAGCATTGCCGAATCGCCGAATCAATTTCGGCTTGGATGTGATGGTATTGACGCACAAGGTCAATGACGGGGATTGTAGTATGCATGTATGGTATCTAGTAGATAGCCGATAGTGATAGTGGATAGTTAAACTCTTACTATCCACTATCACTATCGGCTATTCACTTTTTTAGTAAGTCGTTTTTGTAATAATTGTGGCAACGTGGCTTCGAGTTCGGCGGGCATTTTGCGATGATACGATAATCCCATCGGGATGGCCTCAAGGCCATTCAAGCCGTATTGTTGCAAATGTCGCACTGCGGGCGCGACCATGTTGATTTCGGTTTGTTGTAGCCGTAAGCTGAGGTCTATCAGGGTGTCATCCGCATATTCTTTAATGACTTCGCGGGCGATAATTAAGCCAGCGTCAACCCGTTTGTCAATAACATGCGCGGTGACGCCGAGTGGTTGGTTTTCGTAAATAGACCATTGCAGCGCATCCAGCCCACGCATTTGGGGCAATAGGCCGGGATGCAGATTGATAATGCCGACCGATATTGCCTCAATGACCGGCTGCTTTAAGATACGCGCCCCAGCCACAACCCCAATGTCGCATTTGGCTTCGCGCAAGGCTTGCACGCAATCTTCGCTATTGTGCGCCAACACGCGATACGCGATGCCCAATGCCGCACATACCTCACGAGGATGCACCAAGTCGCAGTGACGCGGCTTGACGCGCAAACTGGCCGGCGCAACGCTCAATTTCTCCCAAGGGCTTGCAATAACCAAGGTGGGTTTTAAGCCCTCAATCGTCAATCGCAATAGGATATCTTGCGTTTTTTTGTGCGGAAAATCGTAGGCAAAAATAATCATGAGCCATGAGCGATGGGCCATGAGCAATGAGCTTGAGCAATTCTTCATAACTCAAGGCTCAAGGCTCATGGCTCATGGCTTAATAAAATAGTGCGCGTCTTTCAAATCGGCACAAATGTCGCTGGCTTGGGTGCGATAAACCAATTCGAGGCCGGGGCGTGCGTCTTCGAGCCGATACCCTTTGCCCGCCATGACCCGCTCATAAATGCGGGTGTGCAGATTGTCAAACCCTTCGGTGAAATTGATATCCTGCCCGTCCATCCGCAAAACGCGATGTGGCCCATGTTGTTGTTTTTCGGGCGAGTCTTTGCGGTCAATAGACAAATACCATTTCACCTGCGCCCGCTCAAACCGCACAATACCCGCTGCTTTGTTCGATTTCATCATGTGCAATTTCACATCGGTTGGCGTGCCAAATAGCCAAACCATCATGTCAAACAAATGAATACCGATATTGAGCACCACGCCACCCGACTTTTCAGAGAAACCCTTCCATGAAACGTCATACCAAGGGCCGCGTGGGGTGATATAGGTCAACTCGGCCTCGACAAAATCTTTGGAATGCGCCAAGGTAGTTTTGAGCGCAATGAGGCTGGGGTGCAAGCGCAATTGCAACACTGTGTAGACACGTCGCCCCGTTTTCGCCTCAAGATTCGCCAAATCGTCCAGACGCTGTTGGCTGATGGTAAGTGGTTTTTCGCAAATGGCATCTGCGCCGACATCGAACGCCAGCCGAATATTGTTGTCGTGCTCAAAATTTGGCGAACAAATGCCTACATAGTCAATTGGCTGGTGAGCGAGCAAATGCTGCTTAAATTGCGCTTCATCGGTGAAAAATGCTGCATATGGAAAATAGCTGTCCATAATGCCGACCGAATCACGCGGGTCGTAGGCCGCGACCAAATGATTGCCAGTGTCTTGCACCGCTTTCAAATGTCGCTTTGCCACATAACCAGCCACGCCCGTTAATGCAAAATTTTTCATAAAGATTAGATATTAGTAATCAGTAGTCAGTAGTCAGTAATCAGATAAGAAGCTGTCCTGATATCTGACTACTGACATCTGACTACTGACTACTGACATCTGACTACTGTCCCCTGTAATGTGCCCCCGTCATTGCAATGCCTTCTTCAAGGTCAACTTTGGCCTCGAACCCAATCAAGTCTTTGGCTTTTTTCACCGAAGGCACACGTAACTCGACATCAACATAATCTTTATAGGTGAATTCGATCTTCGATTTTGAATTGAGCACGCGCACAACCGTGTTGACTAGGCCGTAAATGGTGGTGACAGCGCGTTGGTTGCCGATGTTAAATGATTCGCCGACGGCATTGGGGTGCGACATGGCGCACATGATGCCATTGACCATATCGTCAACATAGCACCATGCCCGAATTTGCGTGCCGTCGCCATTGACATACAGCGTCTCATTGCGCACCGCTCGCTCAATGAAAAGCGTCAATGCGCCGTTGCCCAATTGCCCCGGCCCATAGGTGTTGAATGGACGCACGACGGTGGCGGGCAAGCCGTATTGCTGATAATAGGCAATCGCCAAATGCTCTTCGGCTAATTTTGAAACGGCATATGTCCAACGGGCTTCGCCCACGCGCCCGATGCTGGTGCGGTCGCCTTCTGAGGGCCGCCATGCGTGCGTGCCAAACACTTCGCTGGTCGAGAAACACAGCACGCGCTCGCAATTGTCGAGCTTCGATGCGGCTTCTAGTGCATTGACCGAGCCGACCATGTTGACGCGCATGGTTTGCACCGGCATTTGCATCACAAAATCAACCCCTGCGATGGCGGCACAATGCACTACCACTTGCGAGCCTTTCATCGCTTGAGCCATGTGCTCGTAATCCATCACATCACCCTGCACCACGCTCAAATTGGGGTGATTTTTAAACGGCTTGTTTTTTAGCGCATCGCGCAACAAATTGTCGTATACCACGACCTTGTTCTTATCCACTAGCTTGCCGACCAAAGTCGAGCCAATGAATCCGGCCCCGCCGGTGATAAAAATATTCTTCCCTTCAATCATAACCTTAGAAATTGAAAATTGAAAATTTAAAATGCAAAATTGCAATTTTAAATTTACCATTTTAAATTTTAAATTTAACCCGTGCCTACACAACGATAGTCGAAACCCAGATCAATCAATGCCGAAGCCTCAAACGCCTTACGTCCATCAATCAGCACGGGTGCTGCCATTGCCATTTTAAGCTTGCCCAAATCGAGCGACAAATAATCCGAATGCTTGACCATCAGCACCGCCGCATCACAATCGGTCGCCGCGGCATATACATCGCCTCGATATTGTGCCACAAATGGGTCGTGAATGATAACGGTTGCGCCCGCTTTTTGCAAGTGTGCCACCAGCTTTTCGCTGGGGGTGTCGCGGGTGTCGTCGCTATTTTCGAGATAGCTATAGCCCAGAACCAGTATTTTTGCCTGCGACATTGATTTGCCATGCGCCGCCAGCCGCGCCGCCACCATGTCGAACATATGCCGAGGCATAAACTCATTCACCGCCCGCTCCGCCGGAATCGGCTTGGGAAATTGAGAATTTAAAATTGAAAAT
>JAHBAL020000453.1 GCA_018500105.2 Anaerolineae bacterium | reverse complement strand
GGGCCACTCACCATAACCGCCTCGCCAACGGCGACCAGCGCCCCCGTCCCGCGCCAGTTTTTGTCTATGTTGCACAAGTGAAGGGGGGAGGAATTACAAATTACGAATTACGAATTACGAATTGATCTGTGCCCCTTCACAATTCGTAATTCGTAATTCGTAATTCGTACTTTCCATCGCTGCGTTCATGATCAAATCGCACGAGGGGTCTTTGAGGTCAGAATAGAGGCCGGTGTCGTCACCAGCAATGACGGCGAGGCGGCGCTTGAGTTCGGCATAGGCGGCGGCTTGCTTGGGATGGGTGCGCAAATAATTGCGGAAAATCAGCGGGTAATGCTGGTTGGGATTGCCCGCAATTCGCACATGAATGTTGGTTGGGCGCAAGCCTTCGCCCTCACGAAAAAGGCGTTTGTGCCATGCGCTGGGGGGATGGGTATCGGCGGGCGGTTGATGATCACTCTGAACATGTGCCCGATAGACGTAACCCAGCCCTGTCAACGCCAAAATGAGACGCGCCTCGGTTTCAGCCGACAAATCGGCTACCGTAATTTGAATGTCAATGCGATCTTTGGCCGCCAAATTGGGCACCGAGGTCGAGCCAATATGGTCAATATGCAAGGCAAGCTCGCCCAAAGCAAGGCGCAATTGCGCGGCAATGGCGGCAAATTCTTGCGGCCAACTGGGGTTGTATTCGACAATTTCAATCATTTCACATCAATAACTCAGCCACAACGACTCAAGCCCGCGCAAAGCCACATCGCGCCGCCAATGCAATGGCTGTGTTTCGTCGAGTTGTACATGCGGGAGCTGGGCCAGCAACGCCGCCAGCACCAACGGCGCTTCGAGCCGCGCAAGGGGTGCGCCAAGACAAAAATGCACACCAAAGCCAAACGCAATATGCTTATTGGCCTGTCGCGTAACCTCTAGCCGATCTGGGTCGGCAAAATGGGCAGGGTCGCGGTTGGCCGCGCCAAGCAAGCCGACAATGCGCTGTCCGGCTCGAATCTGCCGCCCACCAATCACACAATCTTGCGTCACACGGCGAGCGCTGCGCTGCACCGATGTGTCATAACGCAACAATTCTTCAAACGCTGCCGGAATGAGGGCCGGATTTTTGCGCAACAATACCAGTTGGTCGGGATGCCGCAACAGTGCGAACAGACCATTGCTTAGCGAATGGGTCGTGGTTTCGTGGCCAGCCACAAACAACGTCACGCAGGTCGAGACCAACTCTTCTTCACTCAAGACGTCGCCCATATCGCGGGCCGCGATCATGGCGCTCAATACGTCATTTTGCGGCTGGCGGCGATGCTGTGCGATGAGATCGGCGAGATAAGCACGAAAATCGGCCAGACCGGCTTGGGTCGCCAAAATCACATCGGGGTCAGGGCGGCTGGCGCGGGCGTGCAAATTGTTCACATCCACCGCCCACTTGCGCAACAAAAGGTGATCGCTGGCGGGCGCACCCAGCATTTCGGCGATGACGATGGCGGGCAAGGGATACGCCACCTCGGCCATAAAATCGAAGCGGCGGTTGGGCGATTGGGCGGCCTGCGCCACCAGCGATTGCGCCAACGCCGCAATTTTTGGCCGCAACGACTCGATCAATGCGGGCGCAAATGATTTGCTCACCAACCCGCGCAGGCGGGTATGATCGGGCGGGTCAGAATGGGTGATGCCGACGCTGTAATGACGACGTAGCAACCCAACTTGGCTACGGGCAGGTTCGGGCAATTGATCGAGGAGTGCGCCGACGCGCCCATGTGACGAAAACACACGCGGCTGGCGCAAATGCGCGGCAATATCATCATAGCGCGTCAGCACCCACGCCTGCCACGCCTCGCTCCAATACACCGGCGACCCCTCGCGCAGTTTGCGATAGATCGGATACGGGTCGGCAAAAAACGAATCGGCGACCAGTTCATCATCAAGCTCAGCGTCTTTTAGCATAAAATAAATTATCACACAGCAATAAGCTGTCTGTCATTCATCGTCAGTCAATCGTCCACATATCGTCGCACATTCACACAGATTTTCATCATGTGTTGCCATTAAAATTGTGGCAACACGAGTAAACAAGTAAGCGAGAAAATGAGAAAATGAGGAATGAGCATGTTGACACGCCGTAAATTCTTTAAGCTGGGCGCAATCGCCAGTGCCGCCGCAGTTGCCAATGCGCTCAGTTTGCGTCACGCCGCAGCGTATCCAATTGAGGGCGATTCTGAGCTAGGCCACACCGATACGACGGCGAATGGGTCCCTCATTCGGCCCAAATTTAGCTATGACCGTCGCTGGCGGATGAGTGTGGGTCTGGTTCCAGCGCCGCGCCCGTTTGGCCGCATTTACAGCTATAGCGTGATTATGGATCGTCCCTCAACCCGTTCGCGGGTGATGGGTTACCATTCTTGGAATGAAATTGTGCCCATTTACGGGCAAGTTGTGTCGAACGAAAGCCCATCGCACTACAACAAAATTTGGTATCGCACCGACGCCGGTTTTATCCATTCGGCGCAATGTCACCCTTGCGATAACGTGCCCAACGAGCCAAGCCCCGATATGCCCAAAGAAGGGACATGGGCCGAGATCACCGTGCCCAGCGCCTTTGCGAGGGTGCAGCCCAACAAAAATGCGTGGGCGATGTATTCATATTATTATGGCTCGACCTTCAAAATTATTAGCGCCGAGCGCGACAAAGAAGGTCAATTGTGGTATCAGGTTGACGACGAGTTAAAAGGGAAGCTGTTTTTTGTGCGAGCTGAGGCGTTGCGTCCAATTGATGCCAGCGAAATTACGCCGCTTTCGCCCGATGTGCCACAAAGCGCCAAGCGCCTCGAAGTGGATTTGCGCACCCAAAGCACCACTGCATATGAATATGACCAACCAGTTTTTACGGCGCGTTGTGCCACCGGCACAAAATTTTATAAACCCGACGGGACTGAAAAAGACTTTTTGACCACGCCCGGTGCATATAACGTTTACCTAAAATATTTGTCGCAACACATGGAAGGCGGCAGCAAAGAAGAGGGCGACTATTATGATTTGCCCGGTATCGGTTGGGTATCTTATTTTACCGGCAGCGGCATCGCCTTCCATTCGGCCTATTGGCACAATGATTTTGGCTGGCCGCGCAGTCACGGGTGTGTGAATTTATTGCCCGACGATGCCAAATGGATTTGGCGCTGGACGCTACCGATTGCCAACACCGACAAACGCTTTACGAAACTCGAAAACTGGCGGGATGGCACGACGGTCAAAGTGCATTATAGTAAGGCGTGAACCTTAAACCAATCGCTTAATCAAAGTGGACGAGGTTGTAGGGGTAAGGCATTCGCCAAGGCATCGCCACCAAGCGTAGATATCTCAATGGGTGACGGCGAATGCCGACGGCATTCGCCTATCCGATGCACGAGCCAAGTGACGCTACAGCAAAGTGGGGCAAGGCATTTGCTGGCTTTAACGGTTTGACGATTTGTGAAATGCAAATGCCTTGCCCCTATATCAAAATTCCTTCTTGATCGTGAGGTTGGTATTAATTAGGAATTTGTTCTATTCAGATTTGCGACGCAACGGCTTGCGGCGATCTTGCTCGGATGGCTCAGGCGCACGGCGTGTATCATGATCACGGTCATTACGTCGGCGATCATCCCGCCCGCGATCGTCTCGCCCGCGATCGTCTCGCGCCCGATCATCACGTCGGCGGTCATCCCGCCCGCGATCATCTCGCGCCCGATCGTCGCGTCGGCGATCATCACGTTGGCCTTGCGCGGGGCGTCCCGTATCACGTCCGCGACCATCGCGGGGTGAAATCTCGTCCAAACCCAACTCATCGGCAAGGCTTACCACTTCGATCTCTTCATCGCCATCGGAAATAGTCATGGGGGCAGGCGCACGTTCGGGGGCGGGCCGGCGTTCTGGCGGTGGCTTGCGCTCTGACCGCTCTGAACGCTCTGAACGACCGGATGCTGGTTTGGGTGCTTGGTTGGGGCGGAGTGCGCTCAAATCGTCCTGTTCTCGCTCGGCGCTAGACTTGTCTCGATCTTTGTCTTTGTCTTTGCCCGATTTATCACGGCCACAATCGCAGCCGCCGCCCTCGTGTTTGTCACATTGACCACTCAGCGCCTTTTCTTGCAAGCGCTGATATTCTTCGAGCGGAACCAGTTGCTCGCGGTGAAATATCACATCGTGGCGAATATCGCCCTCGGTAATTTGCACCTTGACCGAATCGCGCAGCGCCAACAATTCGACCACTTTGCCCACACCTTGCGGTGTCCCGATCATTGATTTGAGCTTGGGCAAATGTCGTCGCGCCTCGACATATTGCTCATATTCATAAATGAGACAACAGCGCAAGCGCCCACACATGCCGGTGATGTCTGACGGGTTGAGGCTGATATTTTGCTCTTTGGCGTGCTTAATTGAAATTGGGCTAAATTCGCTCAAGAACTTCGAGCAGCAACGCTCCTCAACCCCACATGCGCCCATGCCGCCCAAAATTTTCGCCACCTCACGCGGGCCAATTTGCCGCATTTCGATGCGCGCCTGATACAAGTGGCTCATCGCCTCGTGCAGCGCCGATACATCCACCTCAACGTTATCTTCGACGCTGGTATAGCTAAAGGTCAAAATTTGGCCGTCAAAGCTGTAATCAGCCTTGACGATCTTGACGGGCAAGTGCAGTGCCGCCGATTCAGCGCGGCAGGCGATCATGGCCTCGACCTGCTTGTTTTCGTAATAATGCCGTGTTGCCATATCGCGCCCAGTGGCGCGGCGGTCAATGCGGCGAAACGCCATCGAGCCTTTGTCTTTGGGCGGGTGCAAGGTGGCAATTTGGGCCATTTGCTTGCCGCGCGATGTCTCAACAATCACCCAATCATTCACCTTTAGCCCGTCAAAGCCATCGGTGCGGTAATGATAGATTTTGCTGACCGCCTGAAAACGCACGCCGGCGAATCCCGCTTCTACCTTGGGGCCATTGTTGCTCGGTCCGCCTGTCCATTCAGGCATATCGAAAATAGAAATATCGGGCGGGGGCGGCAATGGAGCAGCACGCGCAGCAGTAAGGTCTGACATGGTGATTAAAAATTGGCGATTTTGATAAATCACCAACAACAAGTGTTCGTGTTAAATAGGATTTATACAGGGTCAACGCAATTTGTGGGCAACCGGTCGGTTGTCGGGCCACAATTCTGCGGGCAATTCGCCTTTGGTTTTGGCATACGCAACCCAATCACCCGACGGAATAACCTGCGTGCATTTGAAATAAAACGGATTGACTTCGTATGCTTCGGCATCCACTGTTGCGCCGGTATTGAGATGCACCGACACGGATACACGCCAATAATAGCTGCCGGGCCAGTCATCGGCTTTATACAACTCGATTTCGTCTAGCATCGCGACCATCTCTGGCGTAACGCGATAAACTTCGCCGACCACCTCACCCGTGTCATCGCGCTTAAATCCCGGATAAGCCCCAAAGTCGAAAATGCAGCCACGCGCAACGCCATCGCCCACCCATTCTGCTGCCGGTAACAACAGCGGAATCGGACGCGAGCCATCGCGCCGTAACGTGCCATAAACAAAGATCAGGGACATAATTGGAAATTACGAATTACGAATTGGAAGTTGTGAGTTGTCTTTCTTTACTCGTTACTCGTTACTCGTTACTCATTACTCACATTCGTAATTCGTAATTATTTAGTTGATGATCGAAATTGGGATGAAGCCGCCGCTTTGGAAGTTGAGCACGCTGACGCGGGCGGCAACTTGACGGGCGATTTCACCGAAGCGCTTGGCAACCTCGGACGAGGGATCGGCGACCACAACTGGACGACCACTGTCGCCGCCGATACGCACGGCGGGATCGAGCGGCACGCTGCCGAGGAAAGTCGCATTTTTCATCTTGGCGAGGCGTTCACCGCCCCCTTCGCCAAACAAGGCCACTTTTTGCCCGGTTTTGGGGTCGGTATATGGCCCCATGTTTTCAACCACGCCAATGATGGGCACTTTGAGTTGTTCAAACGCCGCCAAGCCTTTAAGTGCGTCACCCATCGAAACCAGTTGCGGGGTGGTGACGATGACACCCATCACGCCTTGAGCGGCCTGTGCCAGCGACAATTGCGCGTCGCCTGTGCCGGGCGGCATGTCAATGACCAAATAATCTAAATCGCCCCACGCCACATCTTGGAAAAACTGCCGGATGGCGGTGTGCAACATGGGGCCGCGCCACACCAGCGGCGCTTCGGGCGGATACATAAAGCCAATGCTAAACACCTTGATGCCAAATACCTCGTGTGGGACGAGTTTCCCGTTTTCCTGATAAACCGATGGGCGCACTTGCTTGCCATCGGGCATCAATTCGGCAGCGGGCAGCCCCAACATCAGCGGCACGTTTGGCCCATACACATCGTTATCGAGCAAGCCGACTTTTGCGCCTTCTTTTGCCAAGGCCAAGGCTAAATTGACCGAGACCGTGCTTTTGCCAACGCCGCCTTTGCCCGAAGCAACCGCGATAATATTTTTAAATGGCACATTTAGCACCGCCCCGCGCATTCGCGCATTTGCGCCGACATTGCTCGTAAAACTCACTTTGACTTGGCCCATGCCCGGCACTTTGCTCAATTCCACTTTGCATGCCCGCTCCATCACATCTTTTAATGGGCAAGCGGGGGTCGTTAATTCGATGGCAAACGCCACATTATTACCCGTGATGGTCAAGTCTTTGATCATGTTCAGACTGACCAAGTCACGGTGAAGTTCAGGTTCAATGACACGCGACAATGCCGCGATGACAGATTGTTCGGTTAACATAAGCAGCGTGAGTATATCAGTCTCGGAGACCAGAAATCGGGTTTCTTTCAGAAACCCGATTTTTATTTTTAATGACGTAATCATGAGAACTCTCTCATGCAAACTTCATGATGCCGCACGACTTTACGATTACAACAATCTCATGCTCAAGCCTCAAACATTCAAATCGCATCTCCATCATTTTTTTAACAAACTCGGTTTGTTTAGCGTCATCACTTTGTTTGCGATGATCCCAATGGTCATTTTTGCGCACCTAACGGCTGCCAATGCCATGCCCATTGAGCCAACCAGCCTCATCGAATCGAGCGAGATTCGCTATATTGGTTTGGTTAAAGCCAAGCCCGATAATGGCAACATTGGCACATGGTTGATCGGCGATCTCAGTTTTCAAGCGACTGCCCAAACACGTTTTGGCCCCGGCCCCATTAACCTAAACCAATGCGTAAAGGTTGAAGGTTTGAGCGATAACGGCCAATTTGTCGCCCGAAGTATCGAGCGCAAAGAGTCGTGTAATCCCAATCCTGTCATCACGGCGACCCTGCCGCCACCCGGCCCTCAGCCAACGGTCACGTTACCGGTTGTCGAATTGCGGCATTATGGCCTCATTCAATCCAAACCCACCAGCGGAACCCTCGGCTTGTGGGTTATTGGTCATTTAGGGGTGGTGGTGAATGGCGATTCACGATTGCCCAACCCAGCCCCCGCTATGAATGATTGTGTCAAGGTGGTGTATCGCCCGCAAATCGGCGGCCTGATCGTCAAGGAGATGGAACGCGAAGACAGTTGTCGCCAGCCCGGCCCACCCATCACCGCAACCGTGCCGCCGCCAACCGGCACAGTTACGCCACGCCCCACGCCGCCGATTAGCCAAACCATTCTCAATACACGCGGCATCATCAACTCAATTCCAGTCAGCTCGCCATTTGGCACATGGGTGATTAGCGGGGTTAATTACAGCGCGGTCGAGTTCCTCACCCGTTTTGATCGTCACAATGGGCCGCTCGTCGTCGGCACGTGCGCCCGTGTGCTATACACCCAGCGCGATGCGGAGCGCGTTATGCTCAATATTGAAAGTGATCGCGGACATGAATGCCAACAGCCAGAATTGCTGCAAAAAAGTTTTGGCGTCATTCAACAATTGCCAGATAACGCCGAGCTATTAGGCGTTTGGCAAATTGGCGACCTGAGTTTTAATGTGATTAGCCGCACCATTTTGGCAGGCCGACCCTTTAGTGTTGGCCTAACGGCGGCGGTTGAATTTGTGCGTCAACCCGATGGCGTGCTGTTGGCGAAGAAGATCGAGGCATTTCATCGCCCCGACCCCAATCCGCCGAGCGCCAAAGTGCGCGGCTTGATCGAATCGCGCCCAGTATCGCCCACCGTCACCGGCACATGGGTTATCGCCAGCACCACCCTCAGCGTCACCGCCCAAACCCGCGTGGAGGTTGGCTTGAGCAATGGCGTTTGCGCCGAGGCGACGTATCGAAATGACGGGTCAGTCAATGTGGCAAATAGCATTCGTAAGGTGCTCGATTGTGAGCCACCTTCGTCAAGTGTTCAGGCCCGTTACTTCGGTTTTGTGCAATCGCTGCCTGAGGATGGCTTGGTTGGCGATTGGGTGATCGGCGGGCTGACGTTCGCCATCAGCGAAACCACCCGTATCTCCGAAACCAACGGTGCGGTGGGGGCCGGGTCGTTTGTGCGCGTGCGCTTTGTCACCAATCGCGCCGACAACAGCCGCAAACTCGCCATCAGCATCGAGACACTGCGCCCGCCCGGCACAGGCGAACATAACGGGCAAGGGCGTTTGTCATTTGGCAAAACTGTGCTCGTCAACACCTTGGGCGATGAGGTCGCTGCCGATGAAACATGGTATGTCGGCGGCACGGCCTATACGATTGTAGATGGCACGGTCATTAATGATCAACGCGCCAGCCTGAGCGAAGGCCAATCGGTGCGTATTAATGCGTTTGTTGATTCAGAAACCGGCCAACTGATCGCCACCGAGGTGACGACGCTTGCCCAAAGTTACAATCTCTATTTGTCGCTGTTGCGGCGGCCATAGCCTTGGGTCACGAGCTATGAGCCATGAGCCATGAGCTTTTGGACAGCTTGACTAAACCTCCGAGGTCTTATTTCAAGCTGTGGCTACAACATCAAACCGAGCTAAGACCTCGGAGGTTTGGATAGCCCTTGATCATGAATTTAGGATAAGATTTGAGCGCGAAAAACGGCGGCGGGGGGCGGGGTGAAGATTACAACCCCCCCCCCCCCCTTGCCAAAAAAACGCCCTAGCCTCCTTGGCCCCGGGGG
>JAHBAL020000549.1 GCA_018500105.2 Anaerolineae bacterium | reverse complement strand
GTAAATGACATGGGCCAATGCTATCATCTTTTCAAATTACCCATCACACGCCGCAAAATGTCAGCCTGTTTGCGATTTATCACAATTGCGCCAATGGCAATGATTACGGCGCTGGCGACGAACACCGAAATCCCAAACGCTGGCCCCCGACCAGTCACCCAAGGCCCACGTGAGGCAATCTCGGCGGCGGTGGCGGCCCACAATCCAACATATGACCAACTCATGCCCAGATAATGTTGGGTCAGCCATTGCCCGGCGGGGCGTTTACGATAGGCTGGCACAATCCCGCGCAATAGGGTGATTAAGCTAATGATCGCCAATACATGAAATGGCCCAAACCCGCCGAACAAACGGTAAATCATCAACGCGGTGACATTCAGCAAGACCATGCTGAGCACATAAACATAGCCGATTCGACGATGTGTGGCTGTGCCTTGGGGTTTGAGATACACAAGCAGCCCTGAAATGAGGGCAATAACGCCCATTGCGGTGTGAAATAAACCGAGTGGTGACATAACATATTTTACGGTTGAGGTGTTTGTCTGGTTGTGAAAATGACATGATTGTCACAATGTTTTTGTGAAATACAGCGTTAAATCATCGCCTACCGTCACTGGCTCGCCGTAGACCACATGTCGGCCCCGATAAAACAGCCCGCGCCCGTCGGGCACATAGCCTCGTTTGACATAAAGCACTTGCGCCGCGCCGTAATCGGCATGTAACCCGACGCCGATGCCGCCAATGGCGTGACCAAGGCTGGCGATGCGATGCTCGGCGGCATTCATCAGCGCTGTGCCGACCTTGCGTCGCTGATATCGCAACAATATATTGAAATCAACAATTTCGGGGATGTGATGTTGGGCAAAGGGTGGGTAGTGCGAATGCCAAACGATGGTGAGATAACCCGCAAATTGCCCATCATATTCAGCCAGCAATACCTCGCGTTCGCCGCGCTGCGTCTCGGCCAAATAGCGCTGATATTGGGCGAGTGGTTTGTGCCAGCCCTGCGCCGCAAATGCCGCTGCGATCATGGCGCAATCTGGCTCGGTGATGGGGCGAATGGTGATGCAGGCGGTGGGGATGTTCATGGGGTATTTAGGTCACGGGGCGGTAGCTGGCTGTGCAAATGCCAGCACATATCCGTCGGGATCAAGATTATAGGCCGCCATATTTATTGTTTACAACCCCGTTAATCTTGGTTGGCTGGCATATGGCTCAAGGATAATCACGCTTGCTGATTGCTCATGGGGTTTGAAATGAGCAATGTTGTATGTAAACAACTGTGATGCACCAGCCCATTTTGCGGTTGCAAGGTGGATTGCATCCATTGGTTTTAGCGGCTTTTTTCCAGCAGAACGAGCCGAACGCTGAATATCACGTGCAATAAGTGCAATGTCTGGATTGAGTTCAACAACTGATAAAAGGGTTTCATCGCGCCAAAAATCGTCAATAATTTGTTCGGCCTCACTGCGAAATGAGGCCGAATCGCGCTCATCAATCAAAAAAGAAACTTCTGCTTGTGTGATCACGGACGTAATCAACAAAACTGCACCCTTGCTCGCTGTCACTTCCTCAAAAAAGGCTTCGATTATGGGCAACCGTTGCGCTTCACCACTCAAAAATGAGATAATGACATCTGCATCGAGATAGACGATTCTATCTGGTTTACGCATCGCGTAACTCCCTAATCACTCTTTCTGATGAGGTATCGAACACATTTTTGAGAACACCCTTCGCCTTGCGCCAACTCCCGGGTTCACTTGGTTCAGACGATGAAATATTTGTTATGTTGCGTATTGAGAGCGGGACGCCAGTTAGTCCATCACGGGATATCTGACCAGAAACACTCACTCTACATCCCCAATAATTTTTGACCATGTCCTCTTGCCCAGTCGTCAGATAACATGAGACGGGTTTATCAAACATCACATCATATAAGATAAACCGCACGCCTTTGCGACGACTGAGGGTTTGCACGGTTCCGCGCACCACCCCAAACGAGTGACGCGCTTGAGGATACACTGGCATATTTACCTCATTTTTGTAAGGTTTGATGATAACTTCATCGTCAGACGTTTCAAAGCGAATACCAGTGGACACAACCGACAACAACCGCTGGCCTGCTTTAAAGATAGCGGGTGAAAGTTGGCCTTGATTTCCTGAATTTAGTGCATACCCCAACATTAAATAGCGTTTGCCGAGCGTCGTAAGTTCATTAGGCACAAGTGTTTGGCTTGGGCGCACAGATACAATCGCGCTTCCATATTCGAGGTCATCTATGACCCAATCAAAGGGTTGGCTGGGCATTATTTCTGTCGCTAACGTGCGAACTACGCCCAAAAAACCATCTATCGCCTGAGCGAAATTTTCGAGCGATATTTCTCCATCGAGGGCGAGAATTAGAGATTCGACAGACATGATAAAAGATTATAGATCAAATTACGCTATTTGTAACGCATCCTCCGCCAACACCCGCTCAAGCGCCCACAAGAAATGATCAGCGTCGGTCTCCGTCCAAATGATGGGTGGTTTGATCTTGAGCACATTATGAAATGGGCCATCGGTGCTGACAAAAACGCCAAAATCCTTCATGCGATTCGAGATATAGCTGGCGTGCGCACCAGCCGGGGCCAAGGTCTCGCGGTCTAGCACCAACTCGATGCCGATATACATGCCTAGCCCACGCACATCGCCGATCAGCGTAAATTTGGGCATGAGCGCCCGCGCCCCGGTCACAATGTAATTGCCGATGCGCCATGCCCGCGCTTGCAATCCTTCGCGCTCGATCACATCCAGCACCGCCAGCCCGATCTCGCACGACACCGGATTGCCGCCAAAGGTGTTGAAATATTCCATGCCATTGGCGAAAGCACGTGCGACTTCGGGCGTCGTCACAACCACGCCCAGCGCGTGACCGTTGCCCGCCGGTTTGCCCATCGTCACAATGTCCGGTGTCACCCCTTGTGATTGAAAACCCCAAAAATGCGAGCCAGCCCGCCCAAAACCCACCTGCACCTCATCGGCGATAAACAGCCCGCCCGCCGCATGCACAATCTCGGCGGCGTCGGCCATGTAATTGGCTGGCAAGACAATTTGCCCACCGCAGCCGATCATGCTCTCGCAAATCATGCCCGCCACGCCGCGCCCCTGCGCCCGAATGTCATTCACGCAGCGTTGCACATCGGCGGCATAGGCGCGGGCGGTGTCGCGCCCATAGCCTTTGTAAATGCCACGATACGGATCCGGCATTTGCGCCATTTGCACCCACGCCGGGCGGCCCGCGCCGCCGGGGCCATTGTGTTTGTAGGGACTAACCTCGATCAAGGCTTGGGTGTGCCCATGATAGCCCGCGTCCACACAAATCATATCGCGCTGACCGGTGTAGGCCCGCGCCAGCCGCAGCGCCAAATCATTGGCCTCGCTGCCACTATTGACCAAAAAGCACACGCTGAGCGAGGGCGGCAAGGTGGCGCTCAGGCGCTCGGCATAGCGGTTGAGGCTGTCGTGCAAATAGCGGGTGTTGGTGTTCAGCACCGCCATTTGGCGCTGGCCTGCCGCCACCACCTGCGGATGACAATGCCCGACATGGCACACATTATTCACGCCGTCCAAATAGGCGCGTCCGGTGTCGTCGTATAAAAATTGGCGCAGCCCACGCACAATCTTGAGCGGCTGGCTGTAGCTAATGCTCAAGTTATAGCCAATGCGCTCTTTTCGTGTCGCCAGTGTTTGGGCCTTGCTGGTCGGCGTGGCGGGCAGGCGCTCGGCAGGCAAGTTGAGAATGAGATTTGGGTCGGGCGACAAATTGAGCCACAAACTGCGTTGGCTGGCGCGGCACACGCCGATATAGTCCACCCCTTGATCGAGCAAGTCGAGCATGACTTGCATATGCAAATGCGGCGCCCAGTCGCCGTTAATCGGCGGCGGTCCCATCCACGCAAACACCTCACCCGCTGCAATGTCTTTGCCCACATACAACCCATCCAACGACCCCAACGACAAATGACCGTAAAGTGTGTAAAAGGTGATTTTGGATTTTGGATTGTGAGCGGGTAATTCCAATTCTCCATTCTCCATTTTCCATTTTTCATTGTCAAGTTCGTGCTGCAAAATAATGACAGGGCCGTAGTCGAGCCGTGCAGTGTTGTTGTGAAAAGCCACCACCTTGCCAGCCAGCGGCGCGTGAATGGGCGTCTCGGCCTTGCTCCACAAATCTAGCCCCAAATGCACGGTGCGGCGCTCGGTGTCGGGTGTCTCACCGTTCACAAATTCAGGCGCACTATAAATGAGCCGCGCTTCGTCATAGCCGCCCACCGCCACCGTTGCGGGTGGATTTTGGCTCGCCATCGCCCAATTAAGCAGCGCCTCGAAACGCTGGGGCGATGCGCCGATGTCGCTGCTGCCGAACAACGGATTGCCCACACTCAAATCGAAGGCGTAGGTTTCGATCTCGGCCCAAGGTTGCCCCAGCACGGGCGCAAAATGGCCCGCCGTCGCATGGGCGCGTAAAGCCGCTACCACCGCCTCGTGGTCGGGGTGGGCGGGCAGGCCACAGGCATCGCGCAAGGCATAATGCGCCAAACGCGGATGGATGGCCCATAATTTAAACAGCGCGTCCCACGCTGGGCGCTCGCTGATGGACAAATAGTCGTCGCTGGGGCGCAATTTGCGCTGATGGGCGCTGTGGCACACGCTCATACACAGCCGAGCACATACCAAATCCCACATGGCGGCCAATTCGTTCGCCGCCAGCGGGCGCACGGCGTGAAAACCGCGCACCAAGTCACAAACCGCCTGTAGCGGTTCGGCTTTGTCGAGCAAGGCATAGGCTGCCGCAATCGCTGGCTCACAGGCCACCGCGCTATACACCATGTCGCCAAAATCGAGCAGACCGCTTACGCGGGTGTAGCGGGTGGATGGGTCACGGCTGTCGCCCGCGTCCACCACCACGTTATAGTCGTTGGCATCGCCGTGAATGATCCCGCGTCGCAGCTCGCCTAATTTGGGGGCTAAGTTTTGCTCGAAACGCTGCAAAAACGCCTCGACCAAAGCACGGCGGTCGGGTAGGGTGATTTCGTCTTTGTGCGCCCGCATCACGCGCACGGCATTCAGCACATCCCAATGAAAATCGCGGTGCGCCGCCGCATGATCGAAATCGGCCAAGGCGGCAGAGACTTGCCCCATCGTTTGCCCCAAATGCCGTAACAGTTCGGGCGATTGGTGTTTGACCAGCCCCAACGGCACGCCCGGCAGCCACGTTAGCAGGCGGGTGAGGTAGCGCGTCGTGCCATTAGGAACATCACATATTAGCTCACCATTTTGGCTGGCGACGACGCGCTGACACGGGGCCGCCTTGGCGGCTGTCAACAGCGCGGCATTTTGCGCTTCTAGCGTTTCGCGGCTTTCGGTGGCGTTGGCAATTTTCAGCACATACGCCGTCGGCTCACTTGGGTTAATCTGTGTAAGCTTAAAATTTTGGTCACGTTCGCTGGGTAAGGGTTTGGCGGTGACGCGCAAGCCATAATAAACATTGGCAATGTGTTCGGCCTCGGCGCAGCTAAAGTGCGGGGCATGGGCTAAGATTGGCATTGCGCCATTTTACAACTGGGAGAAATGGTTTATAAAATGACGATTTCGCTATCCCGTCACAAGCAATGCTTGAGATAGACAAACAAAAAACGTCGGAAGAGTTAATCTTCCGACGTTTTTGTTTGCCTAAATTTCAGCTAGCCAGCTTAAATTCCGCCCCAGTCCAAGCGGATGCCGGGTCCCATCGTTGCGGCGACGGTCACGCGGCGCATATACACGCCTTTTGCAGCGGCAGGGCGGGCCTTGCGCACGGCTTCCAAGAAGGTGCTGAGGTTCTCGCCCAACTTGTCATTGGGGAAGCTTACCTTGCCCACTGGCACGTGAATGTTGCCGGTTTTGTCGAGACGGAACTCAACACGACCTGCGCGTGATTCTTGGATAACGCGGCCCAAATCTTGGGCGGGCGCAACCGTGCCAGCCTTGGGGTTTGGCATCAAACCACGCGGACCGAGCACCTTACCTAAACGACCGACGCGACCCATCATATCTGGGGTGGCAATCGCCACATCGAAGTCGGTGAACCCGTCTTGAATCTTCTTCAGCCAAGCATCGCTGTCGGCCACGATGTCGGCGCCGGCTTCTTGCGCCAAGCGTGCGCCTTCACCTTGCGCAAACACCAAAATGCGAACTGTCTTGCCCAAGCCATGCGGCAGCAATACCACACCGCGCACTTGTTGATCGGCTTGGCGTGGGTCAACGCCCAAGCGAATGTGACATTCCACCGTGCCGTCAAACTTGCTCACGCTGGTTTCCTTCACCAACGATACGGCTTCGGTCACCGAATAGTTGCGCATGCGATCTACTTTTGCCAACGCAGCTTTAAATTTTTTGCCTACTTTTGCCATCACTTACCTCATTTGATGATCTTAAATTTTAATTTTCAATTTAAGATTTTGACATTGCGTCAAAATCCAAAATCTTAAATTAAACATCTAAAATCATTCAACAATCTCCACGCCCATGCTGCGGGCTGTTCCCATAATCTGCTTCATCGCGCCATCCAAATCAATGGCGTTCAGATCCTTCATCTTCAGTTCTGCAATCTCTTTCACTTGCGCTTTGGTGATTCTGCCAACCTTGTTGCGGTTGGGCACGCCAGAGCCTTTTTCGACCTTGGCGGCTTTGGTGATCAATTGCGCAGTGGGTGGGGTTCCCAACACAAAGGTGAATGAGTTGTCACTATAAACTGTGATTGATGCAGGGATGATGTTGCCGACCATTTGCGCGGTGCGGGCATTGTATTCTTTGCAGAACATCATCAGGTTGATACCGTGCGGCGCGAGCGACGGACCGATCGGGGGGGCAGGTGTGGCTTTGCCTGCGTTAATATTGATTTTGACTTGTGATTTAACTTTCTTTGCCATATTGCTCCTTGTGGTATTGACGGGCTGGCGGCCCTCCCACCTATTTAAATTGAAAATTTAAAATGCAAAATTTAAAATTTAGGGATTCGACAAAATTTTAAATTTTCCATTTTTAATTTTAAATTTTTATGATCGTTCGACTTGCAAGAAGTCGAGTTCAACTGGGGTGTCACGCCCGAAGAACGACACCAGAACCGTGATTTTAGCGCGTTCGGTGTCAATTTTCTCGACTGTGCCGGGGAAATCGGCAAAAGGCCCTTCGATAATGCGAATTTTTTGGCCCGTCTTAAACGACACTTTTAACTTCGGTGCTTCGGTTTCCATGCGCTTCAAAATTTGAGCCACTTGTTGCGGTGGCAATGGCTCTGGGGTTTCGCCCATGCCAATAAAGCGCGACACGCCCGGTGTGGATTGAACAACGATCTTTGACTCGTCATTCAATTTCATTTGCACTAAAATGTAACCCGGAAACAGACGGCGCTCAACCGTGCGACGCTTGCCATCACGAATTTCGGCCTCTTGCTCGGTGGGCACAACCACACGCTTGATCAAATGGGCCACGCCCATTGTCTCAACCCGTTGCATCAGGTTAATCTTGACCTTGTTCTCGTAGCCAGAATAGCAATTTACAAAATACCATTCAAACTCTTCGGGTTTGGCATCGGCAGTGATTGGCGCATCGAGCAACGATGCATTTTCATCACCGATGACTGGCCCCACCACTGGTTGGCTGCCAATAACGCTGGGCGTTGCTTTTGCTGCCGACTTGTTGGCTGGGTCATCAATCAGTTTGAACGGATTGATCTTTTCTTCCGGCTTGAAATCATCCATCATGGTTTGATCCTACCTGCGTTCGCGGCTAGCGAACAACACCAGAATGATGATTGCTAATACAACCACCACCAAAACGGCGATTGAAACAAGGCTTGGCTCGGCTTTTAGCAAACCAAAGAAGAGTTGTTCTAGCAAGAGGTCTAAAACGCCCAGCAACAACCCCATGATGATCGTAACCGCCAACACGATGGTGGCGAGGTTACGCACATGCGGTCGAGCAGGCCAATGCACCCGTCGCAACTCTCCCAACGTTTCTCGGGTGACTTCGCGGACAGGCGTGGTGATACTTTCGATAAACGATGGCTTTTTTTCAGCCAATTGTTGGTCTGACATAGTACGCACTAAAACGACTGACGGTCAACGAATCATAAACTTATCGCTGGCCGTCAGTCGTTTACTATATCGTAAATAGATTTAATGCAAAGCGCAACTAAGTCTATACGATGTTTTATAAGCAGGGCAAGTAGGATTTGAACCCACAACCGCTCGTGTTGGAGACGAGAACTCTACCGTTGAGCTATTGCCCTAAGTTAACCAGATTATAGCAAAAAACTTTTGCCAGTTTTGCTGATCTAACATGGCTGCCAGATCAGCAAAACTTAAATGCTAGACAGAAATTAGCCCAACACCTTGGTGATGGTGCCAGCACCCACAGTCAAACCACCTTCGCGGATAGCGAAGCGTGACCCTTGCTCCAACCCGACCGGCGCAATCAATTGCACCTTCATCGTCACGTTGTCGCCCGGC
>JAHBAL020000439.1:0-3467 GCA_018500105.2 Anaerolineae bacterium | reverse complement strand
AGATGTGTATAAGAGACAGGTAATGAGTAATGAGTAATGAGTAGAGACCACTTATTACTACTCGTTACTCATTACTCGTTACTCATTAACCATTAACCATTGCCCAAACAAAACACCGCGGGCAAGTTGACGAAGCGTGAGGGGCGTTGTGCCGTTGGCACGGTTTGCAGCACCGATCTCGAAAGCCAGTTGCCATTGCTTAAACAATATTTTATACGCATCCATCAGGCTGTGTTTGGGGTCGTATATGCTTGTGGCTTCAGACGAGACACCGTTCAATTCTATTACCTTAAATTTTCCGACTTTAAGTGCCTCGGCAGATGGCGTGCGCACGTCGTAGCGCCCAAAATAGAAACCGCCATGCCGTTGGCTGACGCGGTCAATGGCGGCTTCGAGGGCGGGCGTGATGACCCAAGCCCCATCGTAGAACACCGTGCCTTTCGAGTGTGCGCCGATTTCGACCAATTGCACCCGCTCACCGGCGGCTGGCACCTCACCGGCTTTTGCGCCTTGTTTAGCAATGTAAAACTCGGCCATGCACACGGCGCGGTCATCGGCCAAAATAAGCTGCTCAAGCGTGCGAACGCCATCGCCGGCCAACACCGGAAATTTTTTCTCGGTGACGGTATAAATGCGCCCGTGCGGCTGTGACGGATAACGATAGTAAAAAACACCAAACTCGATGCCGGGCACATATTCTTGAATGACGGTTGCACCGGTGTGCTCAGCCAAGTAATCGGTCAATTCGGCCTGCGAACGCACAATCATGGCGCTAATGCCGCGTTCGCCAACATCGGGCTTGAGCGCAATCGGGTAATCGTAGCCGTGTGTTTGCATAAACGCCAACGCATCGGCAAGGCGGGCGGCTGGTGGCGCATCGGCGGCAGCGGGGATGAGATCAGCCCGTGCCACATCACCCGGCTCAAAACCCAAATCGCGCAAAATTTCAATTTTCGATTCGCCCACAATGCCGCCCCCATTGGCGATGCCCGGATTGGCGACAGTGAAAAGCGTTAGGCTGCGATGTTTAAACCCCAACCACAACACATAGGCGATGACAGGCGGGTAAAAGCGCCACATCGGCCAAAATTCCCATCGGCTAAAGCGCCGCCACCATGACAACAACAAACGCCGTTCGCGCCAAAACAGCAGCGCCCGCACCAACTTGCTCACGATCTTGACAATGATCAAGCTGATCACAATGCTGAGCGCCAGATTGACCAAAAAATTACCGGTCAGATACATCTCTAGCACTTCGCCGCCCAAAAACGCCGCCGCGCCCACCAGCAACGGCGTCCACAAGGCCGCCGCGATGGCAAGATAGACCGGCACACGCCAAGGGTGATGCGAAAACATGCCGAGTGCAAAATAGGTCGGCACACGCGAGCCGGGGATGATGCGGCTGGCAAAGACGAGCAGCGCGTCACGTTTGGCGTAGCGGGCTTGGTTGCGGTCAATGTCTTGGCTTTTGATCAGCCATTTGAGCGGGGCACGGCTGAGCGCGGGGCGGCCTAGATATCGCCCCGCCAAAAACAGCAGCCAATCGCTGACAAAAATGCCCAAAAAGCAGGCGAAGGTAGCCGAAAAAAAGTCAATCCGCCCTTGCGCAACCAATACGCCCGCCGTGATGCAGGCCAAATCTTCATTGACAAATGTGAGAAGTGCTAACGCCAACATAGGTTTTAGGTTGCCATGCGGTTAGGCCATAGCAACTCAACCCTCAGACGACGCGAACTTGGATTTGTTTACCAAATCCCAAAAATCACTTTCAATTTGTTCTTTGCCGTCTTCTTTGGGCAATTCACCAAACACGGCGCGATAAACCAGCCAAAAGCCCAGCCCAAACGCGGCCAAATTTGCCAGCGTAAATGCGATGCGCGTAATGGCGTTGACTTGGGCCACCTGCTGGTTAAAATCTTCGCCACCAAACGGCGCGACCACAATGTTGAGATTGAGGAAAAAGTTGATAATGGCAGCGATGAGGCTATAAGCGATCACAATAACAGTGCCAATGCGCAAGGCTCGCGCCACGTTTGGGGATTGGAATACGCGGGTCAAGGCTTGGTTTTTGGCATCAGTATCGGGCTGCCAAATTTGCGCCATAAAAAATTGCAAAATCGGTTTGCCGAGCAGCAGCGACCCAACAAACACCGCCAGCGACACCAGCAGCGCGGCGGTGTCCTTGATGGCAAAACGCCAGCCATCCACCCACCAAAACGCCAGCGCCCCATTCATGATGGCGGCCAAGGCCACGTAGCTGGTGATGACATTAAATCGGCGGCTGATGAAAAATGTGTCTATCAGCGTATAGGCCACCGGAATGAGCGCCGCCACAACATAGGTCATTTCTGCGCCCAGCGTCTTGGTCAAGTTGTTCAAAATCAAAATCGGGATGACCGCCCCGATGACGATGTCGAGAATGGGTTTGATGGATTTCATATGGAGCCGTGAGCTTTTTAGCCGTGAGCCGTGAGCCGTGAGCCATGAGCCATGAGCCGTGAGCCGTGAGCCATGAGCCGTGAGCTTTGAGCCGTGAGCGGTAAGTTTATTAACGTATGGTCTACATTCTAATCGCTCGCACGAACCAAAGCTCATGGCTCATGGCTCATGGCTATTCACGGCTCACGGCTCACGGCTACAATATAGCTATATGCTATCAAAAGATGCTTCCCAAATTGATAATACCAGTGACGATGATGTATCGTTGGCCAGAAACAACTTGTTTAATGCGGGTATGTTGGATTCGTTGGGCGAATTGCTTGGCGATGTGCTCAAATCTACTGGCGTGCTGGGCAAAAAAGAGGAAACTGAGGCCCCAAGCACCTCACGCCGCAAAACGCCTGCGCCCGAAGCCCCCGCGCCAAAAGCTGGCAGCAAAAGCGACAAAGGTGATAAAGGTGAAAAACCTGCGCCTGAGCCAAAAACCAAACCCGCCGACCCGCCAGCGTCGCAAGATCGCGCCACCCCCAAACCCGATGCTGGGTCGCGGGTGGTAACCAGCAAAACGCTCGCCAGTGCGCTTTATTTTTACCAAGCCATTGTGCGCGAAGTCTATGACGGTGATACGATTACGGTGGATCTTGACCTTGGGATGCGCAATTGGGTGCATGGCGAACGACTGCGCTTGTTGCGCATCAACGCCCCCGAATACAAGGGCGAATCGCACGCGGCGGGCGAAAAATCGCGCGACTTTTTGCGCAAATTGATCTTAGACAAACCCATTGTTGTAGAAACGTTCAAGGATGATCAAGAGAAATATGGGCGCTATTTGGCTGAAATTTGGGTCGAAGACCCGAAAAACAAAGATCGGTATATCAATGTGAACGACTTAATGGTGAAGTCGGGTCACGCTAAGTATCAGCAATATTAGAGGCTGTATAAAAACAAAGCTCGTCGGTTTGCAACAAGAAAATCTCTCACAAAGAACACAAAGAACACGAAGTTGAATCGAGAAAAATATCCCTTTG
>JAHBAL020000390.1 GCA_018500105.2 Anaerolineae bacterium | reverse complement strand
TTGTTGCACTTCGGGCGCGGGGTTACTCAAGACCCGTGTTCCATCGGCAGATAATGACAGAATGCGCGGCAGCGTCATCACGCCGTTCCACGCGGCGTCGCGTTGTTCATGCTGCGGACGCGATTCGCGCAACCAGCCGAACAGGATGCGACGGCCTTGGCTGTCGGTGAAGGATTGCGGCGCCCATAGCGCTGTGCCGTAATCGAGCACGCCCATGCTGTGCGGCGTGATCTGCCCATTTTGCCAGCCACCGACGAAATATTGCACTTGGTTGAGCGGGATGGGCGAGATGAGCAACACATGCGCTGGCTTGGCTGGGTCGTTGGGATTGGGCAAGCTGAAGAAATCGGGGCATTCCCACATTGTGCCGGTATCGCGCCCGTTGTTTTGCCGGTTGTGACCTTGCAGGGCAATACCGGCATCGTGCCACTGGCGCAAATTGGGCGAAGTGTAATGAAATACACAGCCGCCTTGCCCGCGAATGCCGCTGCCGACGAACTGATGCCAGCCGTCACCGTCTTTCCACACCGCATGATCTCGAAAACCGACAAGCGCTAGGTCGGCGGGGGGCTGAATGACAGGATTGCCTGCATATTTTTGCCACGTCTGTAAGTTGGCATCGCCAAAGGCCAACGCGGGCACTTGCGGGGTGTAGTTGGGCGCGGCGACGCCCGTATAAATGATGACGGGTGTGCCATCATCGTCAATGACGCAACACCCGCTGAAAATACCGCCCGCGTCGTAGCTGGCTGCGTCAGGCGATGGCGCAAGCGCGACAGGCTGGTGCTGCCAATGCACTAAATCGCGGCTGGTGGCATGTCCCCAGTGCATGTTGGCCCATACGCTGCCATAAGGGTTGTGTTGATAAAACAGATGATACACGCCGTTGTGGTGTATCAACCCGTTTGGGTCATTGAGCCAACCCTTTGGGGCAGTGAAGTGATACATGAGTGGAATTACGAATTACGAATTACGAATTACGAATTACGAATTACGAATTACGAATTACGAATTACGAATTACAAATTTGAGAACTTGCGATCTCATTCGTAATTCGTAATTTGTAATTCGTAATTGTATTAGCCTTTGACGCTGCCGGCCAACAAGCCACGAATAAAGTAGCGTTGCATGGCGAAGAACACGATGAGCGGCACGAGCATGGTGACGAATGCGCCAGAGGTGAGGTAGTGCCAATCTTGCCCGCGTGAGCCGATCATGTCGGTGAGGCGGGCGGTCATGACGCGCAAGTTGCCGCTGGGGCCAAGGAAAATGAGGCTGACCAAGAAGTCATTCCACACCCAAATGAATTGGAAGATGGCGAACGATGCCAAGGCGGGCACACTGAGCGGCAGCACTAATTTCGTAAAGGTGGTGAAATGGGATGCGCCGTCAATGTAGGCGGCTTCCATCGTCTCACGCGGGAGCTGCGAAATGTAGTTGTAGAGCAAGTAGGTGGCGAGCGGCAAGCCGAAGGTAACGTGCGCCAGCCACACCGCCAGATACGAGCCGTTGATTTCGAGTCGTGCGAAGTCACGCAAAATGGGAACCATTGCCACTTGCAACGGCACAACTAACAGTGCGACGACGGCGATAAACAAAATTTTGCGCCCAATAAAGTTCATCCACGAGAAGGCATAGGCGGCGAAGGCGGCGATGAGGATGGGCAAAATGGTGGATGGAATGGCGACGACGGCGGTGTTAATCATTGAAGGACCGATGTCGTTCCCTTGAATTTGACGCAAGGTGCCATCTTCTTGCTTTTCTTGGAATTGATCGCCCAAGATCACGGCGCGGTAATTATCGAGCGTGAAGCGCGTGTCCATGGTCCAGCGTTGTTCTTCGATGAAGATTGTGCCAAGACGGCGGTTGCCTTCCCACTTTAGGCGTTTGCCGTTGGCTTCGACGCCAGCGCGAAATTGCTCGAAGGTGGCGCTAACGCCTTCAATCGTGATTGGCTTGTCGGGGTCTGTGCCGGTTGGGGCGGGCATTTCGCCTATTTTTACCCATGCTTGATGCGGTAATATTTTCCACCAGCCGCTTTCGGCAATGGCGCGCCCGGGGCGGAACGATGACACCAGCAACCCAACCGTCGGCAAAATCCACAAAAAGCAAATGAGGGCCAGCGAGATATTGACGATCAAGCCTGAAAAGCGTTTGTTGCGTGAATGCGATTGCATATTGCTCCTTGTAAATTATTTGCGGTTTTGGGCCAATTGACGAAGGTTGTAAGCCATGACAGGAATGACTGCGATGAGGAGCAGGGTGGCGATGGCCGCGCCCCAGCCAATATTGCGGTTGGCGAAAAGTTGGCGGTAGAACTGCGTGCCGATCACTTCGGTGCTAAATTGCCCGCCGGTCATGCCCATGACCAAGTCGAAAATCTTGAGCATGAAAATGATGATGGTGGTGGTGACGGTGACGATGGTTCCCCAAATGTAGGGCAGCAAAATGCTAAAAAAGATTCGCAATTCAGATGCGCCGTCAATTCGACCCGCTTCGAGTAATTCTTCGGGCACGCCTTTTAGGGCTGCCGAGAAAATGACCATACAAAAGCCGGTTTGCATCCAAACCACCACGATGATGAGCCATAAGTTATTCCAAGGCTGGTTATATTGCAGCCACGCCTGCGGCTGTCCGCCAAAGGTGGTGACAATGGCGTTGAGTAAGCCAATTTGGTTTGACCCTTCTGGGGCGTAATAGTAAATGAAACGAAAGATAACCGCGGCGCCGACGAAGGAAATCGCCATTGGCATAAATACGATGGCGCGGGCGGCGGTCTCAAATTTGCTGCGGTCGGCCAGTGTGGCAATGAGCAGCCCGAGCGAGACGCAAAAGAATGTGCCCAGCACGATCCACAAAATGGTATTGCGGAACGAATCCCACATATCGGGCACGGTAAAGGTGTCAATATAGTTTTGTAGACCGATAAAAATTTCGCCATCGCGGTCATAAAAACTGAGTAATACGGTACGCAGAGTTGGGATGATGTAAAGAAAAATGAGCAGCACCGCCATCGGCCCGACGAATACATAAGGAAGTAAAAAGCGTTTTGGGGTTTCGGGCAATTCTTCGACAACGCCATTCGCGGCCCAAAACAGCGCAGCCATACCGCCCACCCCAAGCAAAATGGCAAAAATGCCGTTAATGAGCTTGCCAGCGGCAGTTCCGTTGCTAAATGTGGTTTGGGCAAATACTGCCAGCGCGTCGGTGCGTTCGGGCACGGCTTGCGCACGCAGCAAATCGAAGCCGATATAGAGTGCGGCGATGACCATCACCAACACCATCAGCGCGGTAAAAAATCGAATGGGCTGAAACCCGTAATTGATCGGTTTGCTCATGATGCTGAGAGGTATGAATTGGTTGATTTGGATGGTTGATTGGTTGATTGGTTGACTAGTTGATTGGTTGACTAGTTGATTGGTTGATAACTCACGACTGATGCGCGATAAATCAACCAATCAACGAACAAACTAATCAACCAATCAACCAATAACTAACCAATCAACCAATCAACTAGTCCAATTAACCTACTTCTTCGGCCAGCTCTTGTCCACGTCGTCAGCGAACTGATCGAGGGTGAGCTTGCCGGTCACATAGTCAGTGCCGAGCTTCCAGAAGCTACCTGCGCCGACTTCGCCGGGCATGAGGTCTGATGCGTCGAAGCGGACGGCGGTTGCACCTTGGATCACGCTGCCGATCTTGGCTTCCACTTTGCTGCCATACATTTCTGGCTTGGCATCATTGTGTGGGCTGATCGCGCCACCTTGCTTGAGCCAGCCCTTCAAGTGTTCGGCGCTGGTCATGTATTGCATCACGGCGCGAACTTCGGGGCGGTCATTGAACATGGCCATGATGTCGCCAGCGACGAGCACTGGGTTGCCATACTTGGAATCCAAACCGGGCAATTGGAAGAAGTCATAATCGGCTTCCTTCACATCCTTGGGGAAGAAGGCGGTGATGAAGTTGCCTTGCTTGTGCAGCCAGCACTTGGGGGCGGGCTTGTCAAACATGGGCTTGGGCGCA
>JAHBAL020000298.1 GCA_018500105.2 Anaerolineae bacterium | reverse complement strand
CGTGCGGGTGGGGGTAGCGGTCGGCGTAGCGGTAGCAGTCGTGCTGCTGCCCGAAGATTGGGTGGCAGTTGCAGTCGGGGTGCGGGTGGCAGTCGGGGTCGCCGTATGTGTGGCGTTGACTACTGTCGCGGTTGGGGTGCGCGTTTGAGTCGCTGTCGCAGTGGCGGTTGACGTGCTGGTGCTTGAGGCCACAGGCGCATAAGCAAACATCAAGTCATCAATCAGCTCTGAAGTAGCCGTATTGCCATAGTCAAGCGCCATGCTGCGAATGCGCCCCGCGCTGTCATAAATCCCCATAAAAATGGTGGGGCTAACCGGCACATCGGCTAAGGTCGTGCGGCATAGTTCTTTGTTATCCACATCATAAGCAATGAGTGTGGCCGAAATACCACCATAATCACCATTGCCCACATACATCCCCACATGCGACTTCGCCGAACTAAAGGTAAAGGTCATCGGCACATTTATGCTAGTATTGGGAAAATCAGGATAATGGAAGATAATATTGGGGGCAGACCGCGCCTGTGTCGGCTCTGCCGCAGAATTGGCATACGTTTGAACGCGCGAGGTCGAGAAATTTGGAAAAATTACACCATGACTCGCTTGATAATGCGTGCCGACGGTCTGCGCGTTTCCCAAATCGTCGAAATTGATCGTCGTTGGGCTGGGAAAGCTGCCAGATGCAGAAAGCGAACTACAGGTTGCTGGCGATTGCGACCGTTGCGGCCAGTAGGCGGCATAAGTCGTCATATCGGCTGTGCTGACGCAAAGCGCCGCAAAGATGGTCAAAATGCTCGTAATAAAGGTGAATAATTTACGTCTTAACATAAGCCTCCATTCAGTTAAATCTGTTGAAATTGATCGGTTTCTGATACAAGCGTAGCAAAATCTTGCATCAAAAAGTTGTCATTTTTTGCGTAAAAATTTCGTCCTAACCACAATCATATGTTGCAGTCATTTACAACGTTCGGGGACTTATTCAAGTACTTACGTAAACGAGCGCGGCTCACCCAACAAGCGTTGGGGACACAGGTCGGGTATAGCACCACGACCATTAATCGCTATGAACACAACCAACAGTTGCCCGACACCCAAGCCATTCACGCGCTGTTTGTCGCGCCGCTTGGGTTAAAAGACGATCCCGCCGCATTAAAGCAACTGTTGCACCTGCTGCAACAGCAAATTGATGCCAATGCCATCAACGATGTCGGCAACCACGCCGCCGCGCAACAAATGCCCTCCCCAGCGCCTACTGCCGCCGCCAACCCAAGCAACAACGATCTGCCCATCCCGCCCACCGAGATCATTGGCCGCGACAATGACATTGTCCAAGTCTTAAACTATGTGCGCAAACATCGTGGGCGATTGGTGACATTGGTGGGGCCGCCCGGCGTGGGCAAATCGCGGTTGGCGCTTGAGATCGCCAGCCAATTCGGCAGCCAAGCCTGCCCGGCCAAATTTATTTCGTGCGCCACCATTGTAGATGCCGCCCAATTTTTGCCCGTGCTGCTCAGCGTCTTCAATATCGCCTTACCCAATGCCGATGGCCGCTCGGCGTTCGACATGCTAACGCGGCACTTGCGCGACCAACATATGCTGATTGTGCTCGACAATTTAGAGCAGTTGCTCGGACAAGACACCGTGCCATCCCAAATCGCCAATGTGTTGGCGGCCTGCCCGCGCTTATATGTGGTCGCCACCAGCCGCGAAGCCTTGCAAATTCGCGCCGAGCAAGTGCTGGTGGTGCAGCCGCTCTCGGCCCAACACGCTGTCGCCCTGTTTGAAAATCGTGCCAAAGCTGCCGACCCCGAATTTAACCTGACCGCCCAAAACAGCCCGATTGTGGCACAAATTTGTCAGCGGCTCGATCATTTGCCACTGGCAATTGAACTCATGGCGTCACGGGTGATGGTCAATTCGCCGCAACAAATTCTGGATGCGCTGGCACAGCCCCAAACGCGCTTGTTGCATCGCGGGGCAGCCGATTTGCCCGAACGCCATCGCACCTTGCACAACGCTATTACGTGGAGCTACCAACTGCTTAGCCAATCCCAACAAGCCGCTTTTCGCTGTTTGGGCTGTTTTAGCGGGGCATTCTCGGCCCAAGCCGCCGCAGACCTCGGTTGTAGCAACGATGATTTGAATCTGTTTGTGCGTCGCAACCTCATTAAACGCAACATCAGCCAGCCTGAGCCTTACTTTATTTTGCTCAACAGCTTAACCGAATTTGCCCAAGCGCGATTGCATGAACATGGTGAATGGCACGTCAAAATGGCACAACTCTTGGCCTATTACTTGGCTTTGGTCGAAGAAAGCCGCCCGCATCTAACCGGCCCCGCCCGCGATGTTCATATGCAGCGCCTCAATCATGAGCATTACAACCTCATGGCGGCGATGGATTGGGCACTGGCACAGCACAATAGCCATAGTTGCTATCAGTTTATTTATGCACTCGGTCACTTTTGGGAATATCAGGTTTACAACCGCCAAGTGTTGCCTTGGCTCAAGCAGGTTTATGCGCTCACGCCGCTCGCCTTCGACCCATCGCACCCCGCTGCTGCTCAACAACAAGCCGACATTTGTCGCGGGGCGTCGGTGGCGGCGTGGCAAGCCGACGATCTGCAATTGGCCGTTGAGTATGGCTTGCGCAGTTTGGCCTTTGCGCGTATCAGCGAACAACCGATTGCCCTCATTTACGCGCTCGAAACAGCGGCGTTTTTAATGTCACAAACTGGGGTGCGCATGGCTGAAGCCAAGCAATTATTTGAAGAAAGCTGGCAACTGCGCGAAATATGGCGCGAACGTAGCCAAATCATGCCGCCGCGTATCAATCCCACCATGCTCTGTGATAGCGCCGACGATTTTGCGCATTTGTGTATGCGCTACGAGCACGATCTACCGACATGGCGAGCGTATGGCAATTTAAATTACCTTGGTCTGGTGCTTTATGCGTTGGGCGATGCGTGGGCGTGCTTGAAAAACGATGCCAAAGCCGAAACGTATTACCGCGAAAGCCTGTCGGTCTCAACCTTATCGCGGCACAAACAGCGCATTTCATGGGCTAGTTATGGTTTGGGCTGTGTTTTGCAGCGCCAAGGCCGCCTCGTCGCAGCCGAGACCCATCTCACTCAAGCCTATGCCTTGTTTGAGGAGGCCGGCAACGAACTCGCCATGTTCGATTGCTTTTTGGCGCGGCATGTGCCACACACCGCGCCGAACATCAATGCCCAATTGTTGGGGGCGTATCAAACCCGTTTGCGTGCCAAACGATTGCGCGTTTTCCCGATCGAGCAACGGCACTATGAGTTTCTATGCGCCCAAGTTCAAGCCACACTATCGGCGGCTGAATTTGAACACGGCTTCTGCATTGGCGAGCGCCTGAGTATGGACGAGGCCTTGGCGCTGG
>JAHBAL020000184.1 GCA_018500105.2 Anaerolineae bacterium | reverse complement strand
GGCTGCCCACATGCGGTGAGCAATGCAGCCGCGCCCGCGCTGCTGCCACAAATATAAATCAGGCGTTTCAGCATCTTGCGGCGCGTCAATTGGCCTTCTTGCCAATCTTCGATCATCTCGGTTCCGAGATACATCTGCATTTGGTTAAATGATTCGACAGAAACATGAGGTCTGGGGGCTTTTGGCATATAAAAAATCTCCTAAGCTAATATATATAGCATCGTAATCTGAGAGCGACTTAAGTGGACGTGACTCAATTTGTAAATTTTTTGTATTTTCTCTGCGCGTTTTTAGGTGGTATACCAATCGCTTAATCAAAGTGGACGAGGTTGTAGGGGTAAGGCATCGCCCCCAAGCGTAAATCGCTCAATGGGTGACGGCGAATGCCGACGGCATTCGCCTATCCGATGCGCGAGCCAAGTAACGCCACAGCAAGGTGGGGCAAGGCATTTGCTGGCTTTAACGGGTTGACGATTTGTGAAATGCAACTGCCTTGCCCCTACATCAAAATTCCTTCTTGATCGTGAGGTTGGTATTAAAAGGACATCGCGCCTCACATCGCGTATCTTTTATCGGATGTGTTTGCCATCCGCACCCCTATCATCTGCTCTTTCACAAATTCTGTATACTGTCACCGAGCATAAATATGGACTGAGGGGGGCTGTTAGCAACAGCAGCCAACATCCCATTTTTATACTTGCATGGGTAGCACCAAATGACCACACCGACAGCCAAGCCAACGCCCGCCCCGTATCGCTCGCCACGCCTGATCGTGATTGTGGCGCTGGGCGTGGCGCTCTTGTATCATGGCGGGTTGTTGCTCAATGGCACGTATCGCACCACTTACGATGCCTATGTTCACATTTTCTTCGCCGATCATTGGCGGCGCAGTTGGTGGGACCCTTGGGATTATCGCTGGTATACCGGCTTTTCGCTCACCAGTTACCCGCCGTTGTCACACCAACTAATTGCCTTGCTCAGCATGGTGACAGGCGATCTGCGCCTCGGTTTTGTGATTGTGCAAGGTTTTGCCCTGCTCATGCTCACCATCGGCATGTTTCGTTTTGGGCGCTTGTGGACGCGCACGTCGTATGCGGCGGCATGGGGCGCGTTGCTTATGATCACGTCTACTGCCATCACCGAAACGGTGCACGTATTTGGGCAATTGCCCACCACGCTCTCGCTCAGCATGTTGCTCAATTCGCTGCCATTTGCCCACCGCTGGGTGCAGCGCGGCGGCAAACGCTCGCTTATTTTTGCGTGGGCCTTGAGCGCAGCCACCACCGGGGCGCATCACGTTACCACGCTGTTTGGCTTGGTTTTTATCATTGCGCCGGTGTTGGTGGCGGCCATTTTGCGCAATCTCGACACAGCCTTGCCAAAATCCATCGGGCAATTGCGGCGGCGCAAACTGAAGCCGATCTTGCGGCTCATCATTCGCCACGCATGGAAGCCCGTTTTTCGGGCCGGCATTTTGGGGGTGGGCGCGGGGGTGTTGCTCATCATCGTCGTGCTGCCTTACTGGCTGTGGAGCAGCAGCGACCCAATCAACCAAGTCTCGATTCCGCACGCCAGCCGCGATAATTTTTTGGTCAATCTCAATGCTGGGTTGGTGTTTTGGCTCATTCCGTATGGCATGTTGTTATTTGCGTTGCCTTACGCCTTCGCCACCGGCTATCGGTGGCGCACCTTGCCGCTCATGTTGTCCATCTCGCTCATGATGTTGCTCGGCACGGGCGGCACAACGCCCATCCCGCGCAAATTGTTGGGCGGTGCGTTCGACATCCTCACCCTCGACCGTTTCACCTTTTGGGCGGTCATGTTGCTTTACCCAATCGCGGGCGAATTTGTGCTGAGCCTGCAACAAGGCGGCGTGTCGCGGCGCTTGCAAGCGTGGTTGGGAATGCGGCCTTGGCTGGGCGTGCAGTTGCTTTTGACAATGGGCGTGGTGTTTTGCAGCGTTTTCGTCGCCAGCCTATCGCAATACAAGCCCATGCAGCCCGCGCCGATTGACCCACAGCCCATCGTCAATTTTCTCGAAAAAGACCAGCACAGCCGCTGGCGCTATATTACGCTGGGCTTTGGCGACCAAATGGCGTGGCTGTCGGCCCAAACGATGGCGATGCAGGTGGATGGCAATTACCACTCGGCGCGGCGTTTGCCCGAACTGACGACCACGCCGGTCGAGCGGCTAGAGGGCGCAAAATACAGCGGTGTGCCCGGCCTCGGCTCGTTGCAGCAATTCATCACCGTGCCCGATAAATATAACCTCAAGTTCATCTTTTCAAACGACCCGTTTTACGACCCGTTGCTGTTTTTTTCGGGTTGGCATCGGCTGCAACGTCTCGAAAATGGCATCGCGGTGTGGGAGCGCGAAGATATTGCGCCGCTGCCCGAAGTGTTGCCGCGCAAAGAGTTGCCCGCCTATCAGCGCATCATGTTCGGCACATTGCCCTTCACAGCTTTCCTCTCGGCCATGATCGTTATGATTTTGGGGCGGCATCAAATGTCGGATGACAAAGATGTGCCGATGTATATTCCGCCCCCCATGCCGCCGCGTGCGCCGCTGCCGCGCTGGCGACAATACGTCAATGTTGGCTTGTTGGCGCTGCTGCTGCTGTCAATGGCTGGATTTATGGCGCGACAATGGCTGGGTTATCGGCGCGACCCAGAGGCCATCGTCACCGATTATTACAAAGACCTCGATTTTCGGCGTTTTCAAAAAGCTTATGCTCGCATTGTGCCCGATGGACGACCCGACTACGAGCAATACATCATCAATTTGTCGTCCAAGGGCGGCTTGGTGGCCTCTTATGCCAAATTGGACGATCTGCAATTGACGCTCAAGCCGCGTAGCGACGACGTGATTGACGTGGAGGCACAAGCCCGTTACATCACGGCTTTGTCGTATTACACCGACACCCAAACCCTGCGCGTCACCCGCGATTTGTCGAAATGGCTGCCGACATGGCAAATTGTCAACCCCAGCGACGATATTCGCGTGCCGCCCGATGCGTTTGTGCGCAACACAAATGTCAGTTACGCGGTGCAGCCACAACGCAAAACCGAAATTGACGCCGGGCTTGACCGCCCACAAGTGCGTATTCGCTCATCGCGGCTGGTGGCGGGGCCAGACCTCAGCCTGAGTCTGGTGGGCGAATTGAGCAACGAAGACGTTGATCCGGCGGATGTGACCTTGACCGGTCGGCTATTTGACAAGGGCGGCGGGCAAATTAGCGTATATAACGCCGGGCCAGCCATGGTGCACAAATTGTTGCCTTACGAAACCACACCGTTTCGGGTGGATTTTGATGGCGTGTCGAGTGTGGCGATTACGCGGCCCATCGGCAGCTATCGCGCCGATGCCAAAGCCTTGGTCACGGCCCGCGACCTCGACCGCACCATTGGCACGCAGCAAAGCCAGATCGAACCGGACGAGCGCGGCGGCTGGCGACTGCGCACCCAATTGATCAATAACGGCGTGCGCGAAGCCACCATCCCGCATATGTTGGTCACTTTTTACGACCAACGCGGCGCGGTGGTGTGGGTGGATGATTTTTTTGTCAGCGAGGCCTTGCGTCCGCAACGCACGCTCGATGTCGTTATGCCGCTCACCCCGCACGATGCCCTCATCTTCCTCGGCGTGGGCGATCAATTGCCGCCCACCCGTGAGGGGGGCATTTTTGCCGGGCTGCAAGCGCCGCTCGATGTGATTCCAGTGCCCCCCGCGATGGGATATGCCTATGCGCGTATTACCGTGCATTCATTTGTCGGCGAGGGGCAATAACATGCAACTACTGCTAATTTTGCTCTATTGGCTCGGCCTTGTTGGGTTTGCCCCCCCTGCGCAAGTGTCGCCACCTGTGCCGTTGCCCACCCAAACCGTGCCAGCCGGACAAGCCATAGATATCGTGATTGGGTTTGACAACATGCCCGAAAACTACCCTGCTATCTTGATCGGCATGGGCAGCGCTGGGGTGACGATCAAGCAAGCCCAAATTGTGCAACAACAAGTCATCTTCACCTTTGGCCCCGCCGAAACACGCCACGCCGGACAGATCAGCGCCCAATTGCGGGTGGGTGACAAAACGTGGCTATTGCCGATTGAGATCACGCCGCTGCCTGAGGTTGCAGAGATTTTGCCCGTTGCCGTGCCACGCAGCATCGTGACTGGTGGGGGCGATAGCAGTTTGCTCACCGTGCTTGCCACCGACCCGCTCGGCAACCCGATGGCGGCAGATACGGCGCTGCAAGTGTGGGCGCATTACCCGAATGTCGCACCCGCGCTCGCACCAATCGAAATTCGCACTCGGCATTTGCTGGCGTGGTTGCGCTTGCCCAGCCAAAAGCAGGCCGGGCCGTTGCGCATCGGCGTGCAGGCCAATCATGCGTTTCGTACGGCTTATGGGCCAGAGCAAATTGTGCGGATTTTGCCCAATACCGGTCGGGCGTTTCGGTTGTTGCCGCCCGCCCAAAGTTTGCTCGCCGATGGCTATAGCTTGGTCGAATTGGTGAGCGAGCCGGTGTTCGATATGTATGGCAATGGGTTGCTCGATGGCACAAGCGGGCAGGCGCTGGTGATAGACGCCGACGAGACGCGCCGCCTCATTCCGCTGCAAGTACGCGAGGGGCGGGCGTTTGCACATTAAATTTCACCCCCCCCCCGCCTACTTCCAGCGGGACCACGTGGCCCGTTTCCTCCGCGTCTTCCACTATCGCCCGCCCCCTCGTGCCCTCGAGCATCCCCTTGTCATTCATAT
>JAHBAL020000526.1 GCA_018500105.2 Anaerolineae bacterium | reverse complement strand
GCGGCCTCGGCGGGGGCGGGTGCATCGCCCGGCGGCATCAGCAATCTTGGGCATCAACGCCTCATCACCGATTTTGTCGCCGCCATTCACCAACAGCGCGAGCCGATGGTGAATGGGGCCGAAGGGTTACGCGCATTGCGCACGGCTTTGGCGATTTATGCTGCCGCCAAAACTTGATCGAGCGCGGCGCTGGTGGCAGATGCAGCGGCATCGGGCGACATGGCTTTGATCGCCGCGCTAAACGGCTCGACCGTGAGCGGCCCATCATAGCCAATGTGGCGCAAGGCCGCCAAAAATGGTTGAATGGGAATAACGCCAGTCGCGCCCACTTGTTCGCGGATTTGGTCAAGTTGCGCATCACGCGGCAACCCAGCCTGCGCATCGTTGAGATGCACATACACCACTTCGGCGGGGCTGAGGTGCTTTAATTCGGTGAGGCTGCCACGCGAAGTCCACCAGTGAAAAGCATCAAGCAATAAGCCCGTATTGTGCGAATTGATGCCGATGGCGGCGGCCAAGGCTCGCATTCCATCCAGCGTATGCACAAAATCATAGGCGTGTTCGCGGCGCATGGTGTCTGGCCCTACAAATTCCAGCCCCAAACGAATGCCATGATCGCCCAAAATGTCGGCGATGCGCGTGAGGCGCGGCACGACCAACTTGAAATGTTGGTAAAAATTGAGCTTGGCTGAGCGTGGCATGACCCATGTGAAGCATCGTGTGCAGCCGAAGGTTTGGGCGAGCGCGACATCGTGCGTCAGTTGTCGCAGACTATCGGCATAAGCCGCGTCGCTGTCCCATTCACGCCATGCCACCTGCAAGCCAAATGCGCTGGCGTGCAGCCCGGTTGCCGCAAACCAAGCCTTGGCCTGTGCCAGCCCTTGGCTTTGGCTGAGCGCCGCCAAATAGCTTAAATCGAGGTCAATCCCCGCAAAACCATGCTGCTGGGCCAGCCGCGCCGCCTCGTCAAATGGCACATTGTGCCCCAATGCCCCCATGTTTAAGTTTTTATACATGGGTCTATTATTGATGATTTTAGATTTTGAATCTAAAATCTAAAATCCAAAATCTAAAATTTCTTCTATACTTGAGCAAAATGATGAACTTAGATATATGGCAATTGATTGCTGTGATCCTTATGTTGGGCGGGCTGATCGGGGTGATTGTGCCGATTTTGCCGTCGTCGCCGCTGGTGTTGGCAGGGTGTGTGTTGTGGGCATGGGCCGAAAATTTTCAGCGGGTGGGTTGGGGCACGATTGCGGTGTTGACCTTGATCATGCTGCTTTCGATGCTGAACGAGATTTGGCTAAAAAATTGGGCGGCACAGCGGGCGGGGGCCAATTGGAAAACGCTGCTTGGCGCATTTGTGGGCGGGCTGGGGGGCGGGGCCATGCTCAGCCCCATTTTGCCGGTGTTTGGCCCCTTGGTCGGCGCGGCGCTCGGCGCGGCGGGTGGCGTGATCGCGGTGGAATATTGGCAAAAGCGTGATTTACCCACTGCCACCAATACCGCGTGGAATTATTGCCTCGGCTCCCTGCTGTCTATCGGCGTAAACTTGTTCCTGTGCTTCATCATGCTCGGTGTGTTTGCGTGGCAGGTGTGGGGGTGAGGGGGGAAGGGTGCAGGGTGCAAGTGGCAAAGTTGCAGGTTGCAAAGTTGCAGGTTGCAGGTTGCAGGTTGCAGGTTGCAGGTTGCATTGGACACTTTGCCACTTGCCACTTGCCACTCTGCAACCTGCCACCTGCAACCTATTTCAAAATCTTCTCATCCACAGGCTTGCCCACCCAGATCCAGCGATGGGTGTTGTTGGTGATGGGCCAGCAAGTGACAAGGGTGATGCGGTCATCGGGGGTCGGTTCGATGTATTTGGCGTTTTCGATGAGCGCTGAGATCGGTTGGTCTTTCTCCTTTAGCAACTTGTAATAACTCAGTTCATAGGTGATTTCGCGGTTTTTGTTGCGCAAAATGACTTTATCGCCTGGCTTCAGGTCATACAAGCCAGCGAAAATCGAGCCTTCGATGTTATTGTGCCCGTTCAGCACCAAATTGCCCGGCTGACCGAGCAAAGACGAATTGTTGTGCCATGCCGCCACGCGGCCTTTGGGCAAATCCCATTCTGGTTGGCCTTGTTTGTTGATGATGAGACTAGATTCGGCGATAGGCGCATCTACCTTGATGGCAGGGATGACGATGTGCGTCGGGCGTTCGAATGCTGGCTTGCCGGGTTCGGGGAACATCGGCTTAGTATTGGCGGTGTTGCCTTGTGGGGCTGGCATGTTCGATGTCCCGCTGGCCGCAGCCGTCGGCGCGGTCGTGGGGGCGCTGGTTGGCTTGGGCGCAGCCGTCGGCGGGGCTTGGGTGGGCGCGGCGGTGGGCTGCGCCACTTGTGTGGGCAATTGGGCGGGCACGGCAGTGGCCGTTGGCGCAAAATTAACCTGCACTTGGCTCGGTGCAACGGTGGGCGCTGGCGTCGGGGCCGCCCCACCACATCCGACCAGAACGCTGGTCGCTAGCGCCAAACCGAACGTTTTTGCCCGGCGGTGCGCTTGGAATTTAATTTGAAAATGGCTTGTCATTTCAATTGTCTCGACTTTATAATGATGAGTAACAAGTAACAAGTAACGAGTAACGAGTAAAAACTCATCCATTACTCATTACTCATTACTCATCATTCATAACTCATAACTCATAACTCCGATTGTAGGCGACTATATAAATAAACCATGAAATTTGATGCAATGTTAGAGGTGCGGGCCGCCAATATGCTCGAAATTGGCAAAGTGGCTCGCCACGCCGAGGCGATGGGCTACGCTGGGATTTGGACCGCCGAAACCAAACACAATCCCTTATTTCAATTGTTGCTCGCCGCCGAGCATACCCAGCGGGTCGAGTTGGGCACGGCCATTATGGTGGCTTTCCCGCGCAGCCCGATGGTGACGGCTCAAGCCGCATGGGATTTGCAAGCCGCCTCCGCTGGGCGCTTTATTTTGGGGCTAGGCACGCAAGTCAAACCGCATATCGAGCGTCGTTTTTCGACGGCGTGGGATAAGCCAGTGGCGCGGCTGCGGGATTACATTCTGTCGCTGCGGGCGGTCTGGCAAAATTTTCAGCATGGCGGGCGCATGTATTATGCGGGTGAATTTTACAAATTTTCGCTCATGACGCCGTTCTTTAATCCGGGGCCAATTGCGCACCCGCACATCCCCATTTACATTGCGGGTGTGAATGAAGGGCTGGCGCAGTTGGCGGGCGAATTGTGCGATGGGTTTCATGTGCATCCGGCGCACACGGTGAAATATGTGCAAGAATTTGTCAAGCCCCAAGTCGCCATTGGGGCCGCCAAGACAGGCCGTGACCCGGCCAGCGTTTCGCTCGCCAGCGGTTGCTTCATCATTACCGGCAAAGACAGCGCCGAGATGGATAAAACCCGCGCTTGGGCGCGTGAGCAATTGTCGTTTTACCTATCCACGCCCAGCTATCGCATTGTGTTAGAAATGCACGGCTGGGAGGGCATTGGCGCACAGCTATCGGCCTTGGCTTCGCGCCAACAATGGGGCGATATGGCCGCCCTGATCAGCGACGACATGCTCCACGCCTTTGCCGTCGAGGCCACGCCTGACAAATTGGGCAAAACCCTGCGCGAACGTTACGATGGCGTGCTCGACCGCGTGTCGAGCTATATTCCGTTTATGCCGGGCGACACCGATGAGATGTGGCGTGAAGTCATCGCCGAGATGCATCGTTGAGGGGGGCAGGGTTGCAAAGTTGCAGAGTTGCAGGTTGCAGGTTGCAGGTTGCAGGTTGCAGCGGGGCAAAGTCATCCCGTCGCCTTGCCACATGCCACTTTGCAACCTGCAACCTGCAACCTGCAACTTCCCCCCTTCCCCCCTCACGGCAAAAAAGTGAAAGAGCCGCGCATGGCGGCCCAAGGCATCATGATGGTGCTGCCGAAGGCGACAGAGGCGATCATGACGAGTAGCACCAAGGCCACAAAACCAGCCCCACCTGCTACGCCTAGCCACGACAAAAATCGCGCTTGGCTAGGGTTACCGGCGTTGTTGGCTCCGGCCAGCCCAATGCCGCCTAGCAATAGCGGCAACAGCGGCAGCGGTGCGGCGCATAAGGCCAGCCCGATGCCAAAACACGTCACCAGCGACATTAGCCCGCTTACGCCTGCCAACAGCGCTACGGTATCGTTGCCATTGCGCTCGCGTTTATAGGCATAGTTGGCTTTGGGTAAATTGGGCAAGGGCGCATTTGGCCCCAGCACCGACAGGTAAGTTTGGGGCGAATAGACGGTTGCGCCTTGTTGGCTGAGTTGCTTTGCCACGCGCTCGCTAATGCGGCGGCCATCGTCGGCATACCATAAGCAACCTGCGCACAATGGCACGCTTGTCACCTCACAGCGTTCAACGGCTTCGTTTAGGCAATCCACACATCGTGCTGACATGCTGATATTTTATACCATGCAGGGTATGGCGCAAAACAAAAAGGGTTTTGCAAGTTGCAAAACCCTTTTTTAACGGAGAGAGTGAGATTCGAACTCACGGTGAGCCATAAGACCCACAACGGTTTTCGAGACCGCCCCATTCAACCACTCTGGCATCTCTCCAAACATGGCTATTATAAACTACTTTGGATTTTAGATTTTAGATTTTGGATCAAGGCGGTTCAAAAGTCTTTGACAACACAGATTTTGCCGCATTGCGACATGAAAACCCACCCCTTGCCCCTCCCAAAGGGAGGGGGACTCAAAATCCCCCTCCCTTTGGGAGGGGCAGGGGGTGGGTCTTTAGCTTACACAAATCATCATTTTCGAATACTCGTTTGACTTTTGAACAACCTTGGCTAAAATCCAAAATCTAAAATCTAAAATCTCCTTTATGATTGCCCCATGCAAAAATCATTGCGTATTTTGTTAACCGAGCTAGTAGATTACGCCGGTTTGTTCCCGCCGGCAGGGTTAGACATGCCGACAGCGGTGCGAAACTATGCAGACTATTTGGCGGGCGAGCAGGCGTGGGCGTTGGGGCGATTTGTGTTGCCGATGGCGCAATTGCCCGCGTTTGCGGCGGCGTGGACGCAATTGCCCGCACAGGCGCAACGACCTTGCGCGTTATCGGTGCTGAGCAGCACACCCGTCGCCGATTTGCCCAAAATCGCGGCCCACAACGCCGCCGATCTGCAAACCGCTCATATTGATTGCATCGAGGCCAAAGCCAATACTGTTGGCGAGATCGCCGCCTTGGCCCAAGCGTGTGCGGGCAGTGGTCTTGCGGTGTTCGTCGAAATTCCGCTTGTGCCCGACCCTACGCCGCTCATTGCCGCATTGGCCGAGCATGGGCTATCTGCCAAAATGCGCACGGGTGGGGTGGTGCAGGCGGCTTTCCCGGCCCCAAACGATGTGCTATGGTTTATGCAAGGTTGTATCGAGCGAAACGTGTTGTTTAAGGCGACGGCGGGGCTGCATCATCCCATTCGCGGCGATTACCGCCTGACCTATGAGCCAAATTGCGCGGCGGGCACGATGTATGGCTATGTGAATGTGTTTTTGGCGGCAGCGATGCTGGCGCAAGACCCCGATGCCTATGCCCCTGTCGCGGCGGCGGTGTTGCTCGATGAAGACGCCACCGCTTTTCGTTTTGCCGAGGGTGGCGTGACGTGGCGGGGGAATTTCGTCTCGTGCGAACAACTCGCCTCTTTGCGGCAACACATTGCGCGGTCGTTTGGCTCATGCTCATTCACCGAGCCGACCGCAGAAGCGAATGTATTTATGTGAGGTGAGTGCAAAGTGAAAAGTGAAAAGTGCAAAGTGGAAAGTGAAAAGTGGAAAGTGAAAAGTAGAAAGTGCAAAGTGAAAAGTGCAAAGTAGAAAGCGCAAAGTAGAAAGTGAAAAGTGAAAATTTGTTCGGCTTGTGCTGGTTGTGTGGTGTGACGGAATGGGAAAAATGCTGGTATTATTCTCTTCAATAGCTGTATCTTTTCTGCTTTCTATCTTACTCATTACTCTTTATTCATTACTCTTGATTCTTGAATCTTAGTTCTTGGTTCTTGGTTCTTGGTTCTTAGTTCTTTATTTTATGGCTTATTCAATTAATATGACGCATGATGCCGCCTTGCAAAGCTGGGTGATATCGGCGAATGATCCGAATACCGATTTCCCAATTCAAAATTTGCCGTTTGGGGTGTGTTCGCGGCCCAATGGCATTGATACGGTGGGGGTGGCGATTGGCGACCAGATTTTGTCGGTGTATGAATGTTACAACGCGGGATTGTTTGAGGGCGCGGCGGCTGACGCGGCCCGGCGTTGTGGCGGCTCGACCTTGCATCAGCTGATGGCAATGGGGCGCAAGCATTGGTCGGCGTTGCGGGCGCAAATTTGCCGCCTGTTGCGCAATGACACAATGGTGGGGCGCAAGGCGCAAAAATTGGCCGACAAAATTTTGCTGCCAATGAACGAAGTGACGCTGATACGCCCGATTTATGTCGGCGATTACACCGATTTTTACGCCTCGGTTTTTCACGCCACCAATGTTGGGGCGATGATGCGGCCCGACAACCCGCTTTTGCCCAATTACAAACATGTGCCGATTGGCTATCATGGCCGCGCTTCGTCGTTGGTGATGAGTGGCACGCCGGTGCGCCGCCCGCACGGCCAAACCAAGGGCGACCATGATCCCGTACCCGTGTTCGGCCCATCCAAACGGCTCGATTATGAGCTGGAGGTCGGGTTCTATATTGGGCAAAAGAGCAATTTGGGCAGTAGAATTGAGATTGACGAGGCCGAAGACTATTTGTTTGGCTTGTGTTTGCTCAACGATTGGTCGGCGCGGGATGTGCAACGCTGGGAATACCAGCCGCTGGGGCCATTTTTAGCCAAGAGTTTTGCCACCAGTTTGTCGCCTTGGGTGGTGTCAATGGAGGCATTGGCCCCGTTTCGGTGCGCGGCGTTTGCGCGGCCCGATGGCGACCCGCAGCCGTTGCCTTATTTGAGCAGCGAGGCGAACACGGCGACCGGCGGGATTGATTTGACGCTAGCGGTGTTTTTGTCGTCGGCACAAATGCAGGCGCAAGGGGTTGCGCCGATGCGTCTCAGCCAAAGCTCGCTTCAGCATTTGTATTGGACGCCAGCGCAGCTCTTGGCGCATCACACCAGCAACGGCTGCAATATGCGCATCGGCGATATGTTTGCCACTGGCACGGTGTCTGGCCCCGACAAAGACATGCGCGGCTGCTTGCTTGAACTAACATGGGGCGGCAAAGAGCCGATTACCCTGCCGACGGGCGAAGTGCGCCGCTTCCTCGAAGACGGCGACGAGGTCGTCATGCGTGGCTATTGCGAACGCCCCGGCTTCCGCCGCATTGGTCTTGGCGAGTGCAGAGGCGTGGTTGTAAATGAGTGAATGGGTGAATGGGTGAATGGGTGATTGACCGAATGGGTGATTGAGTGATTAGGGATTAAGGATTAGAGATTAAAGATTCCCAAAATTCATAATTCCAAACAATCACTCATTCAGTCATTCACCCATTCGGTCATTCAGTCATTCACCCATTCGGTCATTCAGTCATTCACCCATTCACTCATTCACTCATTTCAAACGTCCCCACCGTTTCCACGTGATGGGTTTGGGGGAACATGTCGAAAGGTTGGGCGCTGGTGAGGGTGTAGCCGCGATCGCATAGGTGCTTGGCGTCGCGGGCGAGGGTGGCGGGGTCGCACGAGACATACACGATTCGGCGCGGATGTAGCGCCATGAGCGCCATCAGCGCGTCATATTGCATGCCCGAACGTGGCGGGTCAACCACCGCCTTGTCCCAATGCGCATGCCGAATATCGTTGCGTAGCAAGGCTTTGCCGACATCGGCGGTGATGATTCGCACCCGTTCTTGCAGCATATAGTGGCGCAGGTTAATGCGAGCATCGGCGGTGCTGCTTTCGCCCATTTCGATGCCCACCACGCTGTCGCAACGCTCGATCATGGGCAGGGTGAACAATCCGACGCCACAATACAAATCGAGGCAGCGGTCGCTGGGCTGCAAATCGAGGCGCGTCAGCACTTCGCCCACCAATTTGCCCGCCATCACCGTATTGACCTGAAAAAATGAGGCCAACGAGACGTGATAATTACGCCCCGCCACCTGAATCGGCGTCATCGCCACGCGCATGTCGAGCGAATTGCCGATACGGATGGCGGTAAGCGCAGGGTCGGTGGGGATGGGCTGACTATTGGCGATGGGCGCTTGGGCGCGGGCGGCTTGGCGCAGGCTGGGATCGGCCAGCGCTGTGTTAATGGCTTTTTCGGCAATCATGCACTCGTCAATTGGGATGACATTGTGGCGGCGCGGGGCATGAAAGCCGATATTGCCGTCGCCATGCTCGCCTTCGCCGATGGTGAATTGGATGTGATTGCGATAATAAAACGGGTTGGGGCAGGGTTGGCATGGCAACACTGGCGGGGCAGCAAATTTGCCAATATTGAGAAATTGCTCTTTGACAAATTGGGTTTTGTAAGCCAATTGAGCCTCGTAGCCGAGATGTTGCAGATGGCAGCCGCCGCATGTGCCGAAATATTTGCATGGGGCAACGATGCGGGCCGGGTCGGTGCGCAGCCAATGGACGATTTTGCCGCGTGCCCAGTTGCGTTTGACATGTCCAATTTCAACCTCAACCCGTTCACCCGGCAGCCCCAGCGCCACAAATACCACTTGGCCCTCGTGGCGGCCCACACAATCGCCGCTGGGGGTGAGGTCGGTTAGCTCTAGCTCGATGCGTTGGCCCACTTGCAGCAAAGGGGTGGGCGATGGCCGCGCCGCGCTTCTTTTCTCTTTTGTCATGCGGCTATTTTAGCCGACAAGGTGGTAGGGGGGGCAGGTGGCAGGTGGCAAGTGGCAGGGTGATAAGGTGATAAGGTGACAAGGTGACAGGGTAACAAGATTACTGAGAGGCTGTCTCTTATACACATCT
>JAHBAL020000371.1 GCA_018500105.2 Anaerolineae bacterium | reverse complement strand
TGTTTCGTTCGATTCAACAACGACAACAGGCGCAACAACCGCCGCCCGCGCCACCCATCACGCCGCCGTCGCCTGTGTTTGTGCGCCCGCGCCAAGTGATGAATGCCCCGATCGAGATCAGCCATTTTCGCCCCATTTTGCCAAACGATGTGCGCGAGGTGTTCATGATTATGCACACAGCGACGACGCAGCCGGATGGCGTGCGCATGGTGTATCGCCCGCATTTGCTGGCGAGTGCCACTGCTCGCATCACCGAACGCGCCAATAGCGTGATGTATGACGAACGACATACCTATTTGCTTTCGCTCGACAAACTATTGCGTGCGCCCGATTATTCGCGTGCGCAAAAATTGGCGCATTTTGATATCAGTGAATTGGCGACCGAGCCGATGCCGAACGCGGCCTATGCCGCCTTGCCGGCTGGGGTGTCGCAAAAATGGCTTAATCAGTCGGAGCGATTGCTGATTGAGCATATTTATCGTAATGTGGTGGCATCGGTGTGGCACAACCGCTCGCTCAAAATTTATGGGCAACCAAACGAAAACAAGATTGAATTTCGCCGCCGCTGCGAGGAGATCGTGCAAACTCGCCGCGAGGTTGAGGTGGCCCGTTTGCATCAGCAATATGAGCAGCGCATGAGCATATTGCAAGACCGTTTGGCGCGTGAAGAACGCGAGTTGGGCATGGATCGCAAAGAGCTAGATGCGCGAAAACGCGAAGAAACCTTGACCAACGTCGAGTCGGTGTTTAATTTTGTGCTTGGGCGGCAAAAAACGTCGGGGCGCTCGGTCAGTGTTGGGGCGCTTAAACGCCGTCAAACCGAAATGGCCGAGATGGAAGTGCGCGAATCTGAGGAGACGATCGAGCAAATTAATGAAAGCCTAGCTCGTTTGGCCGACGAATATCACATTGCTCTTAACGGCGTGAATGATAAATGGATGACAGTGCTCAACGACATGCACGAATCGCCGCTTGTGCCGCGCAAGAGCGATATTTTTGTTGATTTTATTGCGCTGGCGTGGGTGGCGTAGCGCAAAAGACGAGGGAAATAAAAACTTCGCCGATTTAACAGGCGATTCGCTGTAAATCGGCGAAGTTTTTTTGTGGTTTAAGTGTTTTTTAGGGTGTTAAACCACGCCGCGACGTTGTTGCAATAGACGCCAGCCAACAAACCCGACGAAACCCAGCACCAGCACGGCGAGGGTGACATTTTGATAGGTTCCCAAAAAATTTAAGACACGCGACCAGTTGGCCCCTAGCACGGTTCCAGCAACCGTTAGCGCCAAATTCCAAATCGAAGTGCCGATGCTTGTGAACAGCAAAAAGCGCGGGAAATTCATGCGTTGCATCCCGGCTGGGATTGAAATAAGGCTGCGGATGATGGGGATGAGACGACCAAAAAAGACAACTGCCTCACCTCGGCGCATGAAAAAGGTGAGGACAATATCCAACTCTTTTTCGCTGATCGTGAACCAGCGGCCCCAGCGGCGGACAAAACGACGGATAATCGTCTCGTCGGCCCAAACACCGATGTAATAAAGCGCAATTGCGCCCAACACTGCACCGATGGTTCCTGAAAGCATGACGGCAGTAAAGTCCATTTTGCCTTGTGCGACTAAAAATCCAGCAAACGGCATCACTAATTCAGACGGAATCGGCGGAAAAAGGTTTTCGGCCAGCATCACCAAGGCGATACCGGGGTAACCAAGCGATAAGATAATACTTTCAATTATTTGGGCGACCCATTCAGCAATTTGACTCAACATAGTTTGTTCGTTGTAACGGCGTTTTAGAATTTTGATGGAATGAACGCCAGCCGTGCAATTTTACAATATGCCCTGTTCGATAGAGGCAAAGAGGGCAAACAAATGGTAAACAAAACACTTCGCTTTTATGGCAAATTCCATCTAAACTGATCTCGGATTCAAAAGAGATTAGTCATTCATCCTAAAATTTCAATGGCGTTAGCCACTATGACACTCTTTTGTCGGTGTCATAATTGCCACCAGAGAAAACATCATGGAATACCGAATCGAGAAAGACTCCCTTGGCGAAGTGCAGGTTCCTGCCAACGCCTATTATGCCGCGCAAACCCAACGCGCCGTTATCAATTTCCCCGTGTCGGGCATGAAGCCTTATCGTGCTTATGTGTGGAGCATGATCGCCATTAAGCGGGCCGCCGCCGAAGTGAACGCCGATCTTGGTTTGCTCGACCGCAAGTTGGCCAATGCCATCATTCAAGCCGCCGACGAATGTTTGGCGGGGGCGCTGGCCGATCAATGGGTGGTTGACCCATTCCAAGCCGGTGCTGGAACCAGCCACAACATGAACACCAACGAGGTGTTATCAAACCGCGCCAACGAAATTTTGGGCTATGGGCTGACCAGCAAGGAAAAGAAACCAGTTAACCCCAATGACCATGTCAATATGGCGCAAAGCACCAACGACACCACCCCCACCGCCATTCGTTTGGGCGTGTTGTGGCGCTTGGGCGAATTGCAAGCCAGCGTGCAAGGCTTGGTAGATGCGTTGTGGGCCAAAGCCAAGGAATTTGACCCTGTGGTGAAATCGGGCCGCACCCACTTACAAGATGCCGTGCCGGTGCGTTTGGGCCAAGAATTTAGCGGCTACGCCAAGGCCGTCGAGCGCGATTTAGAGCGCATTAACCGCGCTGCCGATATGCTGCGCCGCATGCCAGTGGGCGGCACCGCCGCAGGCACAGGGCTGAACGCGCATCCCGATTATCACAAGGGCATGGTTGTGGCGCTCTCACGCTTGGTTGGGCAAGAATTACATGCCAGCGATAACCTGTTTGAAGGCATGCAGAGCATGGCCGATGCCGCCGACTTTAGCGCCTCGCTACGCACCTTGGCGATCACGCTCACCCGCATCTCCAACGACTTGCGCCTGCTTAGCAGCGGCCCCACCACCGGCTTCGATGAAATTCGTTTGCCACCGGTGCAACCCGGGTCGTCCATCATGCCGGGCAAGGTCAACCCTGTATTGGCCGAAATGCTCAACATGGCGATGTTCCATATTCAGGGCTGCGACCTGACCGTGAGCATGGCGGCCCAAGCCGGGCAGCTTGAGTTGAACGTGATGATGCCGATCATTACCCACAACCTGAACGAAATGGTGCACGTCATGATCGGCTCGATCAACGCCTTCGTCAGCAAGTGTTTGGTTGGCATTGTGGCCCAGCCCGAAAAAGCCAAAGGCTGGCTCGCCAAGAACGCCATCATCGTGACGGCCTTGAACCCCGTCATCGGCTATTTGGCTGGCGCAGAATTGGTGAAGGAAGCGATGAAGCGCAATATGGCCATGCGCGATCTCGCCGCTGAGCGCATCGCGGCG
>JAHBAL020000247.1 GCA_018500105.2 Anaerolineae bacterium | reverse complement strand
TGCGCGTCATTCCGACGAGGAACGAGGAGGAATCTTTGCGTAAACTTAATCATCGTGCCGATTTTCCGCATAGACCCCTCGCTGCGCTTCGGGGTGACGGGTAAATTTATTCCAGCTTGATTTAGACGTTGGTATAAGACCTCGGAGGTTTGGCTGCTATCTTGACCGATGCGGTAGGCCGTAATTACGATAAAATTAGCCTTCATTATGAATCTTAAAATTGCTCTTTTGCCCGGTGATTTCATCGGGAACGAAGTGGTTGCCGCAACGGTCGAGGTGCTAAACGCCATCGCCGCCAAATTCGGCCACACGATTGAATATAGTAGTGGCCTAGTCGGCCAAACAGCCATTGACCAAACCGGTGTGGCGCTGCCCGAAGCCACACTCGATGCCGCCAAAGCCGCCGATGCGATTTTGTTTGGCGCGGTGGGTGGCGCAACCCAAGACACCAAGTCGAGTGTTCGCCCCGAACAGGCCATTCTCGGCCTGCGCAAGACCTTCGATTTATTCGCCAATTTGCGCCCGGTGAAGGTGTATGAAGCGCTGATCGAATCTTCGACGCTCAAACCCGAAATTTTGCGCGGAACCGATATGATTATTTTGCGTGAGCTGACCGGCGGGGCCTATTTTGGCAAGCCACAAGGCCGCGAAGGCACAACCGGCAATCGCACCGCCGTTGACACCACCTTTTACACCGAGCAAGAAGTGGCGCGGTTGATGGTGATGGCGTTTGAATTGGCGCGGGGCCGCAAGAAAAAAGTGGCCCAAGCCGATAAGGCCAACGTGATGGCAACGGGTCGCTTGTGGCGCGAGGTGGCGCACGAAGTCGCCGCCGAATACCCAGATGTGGCCTACGAAGATGTGTTGGCCGATGCCTGCGCCATGCACCTCATCCGCAACCCGCGCCAATACGACATTATTGCCACCGAAAACTTGTTTGGCGATATTTTGAGCGACGAAGCCGCCATGTTGGCTGGCTCGATGGGTATGTTGCCGAGCGCTTCGTTGGGGCAACACACCAATCGTCACGGTTTCCGATTTGGGCTGTATGAACCCATTCACGGCAGTGCGCCCGATATCGCGGGCAAGGGCGTGGCAAATCCGCTTGCCACCATCTTGAGCGCCGCCATGATGATGCGCTGGTCGTTTGGTTTGAGCCAAGAGGCCGACGCGATGGAAGCTGCGGTTGACAAGGTGCTAAATGATGGCTATCGCTGTGGCGACATTGCGCCCAAAGGCAGCGGTGACCATAGCCACATTAAGATTGTTGGAACCAAAGCCATGACCGATGCGGTCATTGAAAGACTGTAAATATCAAAATGACACACACTGTTGCCTACTGGGGGCAACAGTGTGTGTCATTTACTATCCCCACATAGGCTGATTGGAAGACAACTATAATTTTAATTTATTTGCCTATTAGACATTAACAATCAAATATTTCTCTAATAAAATAGCGATAAATTTGTCTTTCAAGAGGAAATATAATGAATCAACGATTAGATGAAGAAGAACGAACTTGGGAAGCACGTCAACCGCGTCATTGCCCAAAGTGCTCTAATACACTGATATCAAAGTCGGTCAATAATATTACTTACGATCAATGCCCAAATTGTGGCGGCCTATGGTTTGATGCGTTAGAAGATCAGAAATTGGCGAAAGAATACGGGATTGATACGGGTGATCCTGATGCAGTAAGTGCTTATGACAAAAATCGTCGTATTAACTGCCCTGTTTGTAGCACACAAATGGTTTCGATGATTGATATTAAACACGATTATCACTACGAAAAATGCCAAGTATGCTATGGCGTGTTTTATGATACTGGTGAGTTCGCCGATTCACAAAAATTGACCGCAGTAGAAATATTTAAATTACTCTTTGATTAAAAATTAAGGTGAAATAAGTATGACGTGCAACAAAGAATGTGCAAAAAATCGCTGGTCAAGGTTTAATCGCCGTTTTTTAGTTTGCACGTTGCCTGTTGCATTTTTGCTGGGCTGCACCGCGCCCCAAGCCGCCCCCTCGACGCTTACACCGTCGCCACAAGTTACCCTCACGCCCGTTGCCGCCAGCACCCGCTGCCCACAGGCTACGCCCGAAGCGCTGCGCGTCGAGCCAGTGCAATCGCCTACGCAAGCCTTGCAGCAAGTGATCCAAGTGCGGATTGGCTTGGGCGAGCAGGTGACGATTGAAACGGAAAGCGGCGTTTTTACGGCGACAGGTAATTTCAACGCATTTTCGTCGCCAGCACTGGTTACCATTACCCTAGCGCCCGACACCACGCACAAGCTGAAGGTGAGCGCCAAAGTGCGTGAAGTGACGCAAGGTGGCTGCAATTACGGTGGCTATGTGCTCAGAACCGAGCGCGACCGCAATGGTTTGCCGCTGGTGATTGAGCAACGCTCAAACGCGACAATTCCGCTCAATTTGCCGACAACGGTAGTGAGTGCGACCCTGACTGCCACGCTTGCCACCAGCGCCACGCCCACGAGCACGGCGACAACGACCATTTTAGCGAGTAGCACCCCAACGGCAACCCAAGCGCCTGCCCCAGCCCAAACGCCAACGACGAGCAAATCTGCCGCAACAGCAACGCCAGTGCCGCCTACGCGCTCGCCCGCTAATCCCACATCGGCCCCGCGCCCAACCGCTGCCCCAGCCGCAAATTGCACCAAAGTGAGTTATGCCGACCTGATCGCGTCGCCAGCCCGTCCGGCGGCACTGGCTAACCTGCCCGAACGGGCGTGTGTCATGGTGGTGTATAAAGATGGCGAAGAAACCCGTCACACTTGGTATCCGGTTGGCGCAAAGTTGCGTTTGGGTTATGTGATGTATGTGCGTTTGCCGACCAATCAAGTGACCATTTTTACCAAAGATGGGGTGCATATGGCGCGTGAATTTATGCGGGGACGCAAGGCCGAAGACTTGCCGCTCAAACGAGAAGGGGGGCGGGTTTTGCTTAACGCAAGTGGCACAGCCATTTTCGGCGATCTCGGCGGTGGTGATCATCAGGCGCTGGTAGATGTGTTGGTGCGGCAATAACCTGTCACATAGTATCAAAGCGCATTGAATAATGTGGGTATAATATTGTTTATAGACTATTGGGTTGCTTGACTCAATAGCTTAAGCATATTAATAGGAGATAGAAATGAGCGTTCCCACATCAAATAAAATTTCTCGCCGCAAGTTTTTAGGGATTGGCGCCGCTGCCGCTGGTAGTGCTGCCTTGGCCGCCTGTGCTAGCCCAGCCGCTCCAACGCTGTCTCTTATACACATCT
>JAHBAL020000296.1 GCA_018500105.2 Anaerolineae bacterium | reverse complement strand
GCGCTTCTATCTCACTAAGAAGCTTTGCTATCAGCTTTTTTAATTCCGCTGTCTCATTTTCCAATGCCATATACTTGCTTACTTACTCTAGTTTAACTCACTTTTTAGGGAAGCAGCGCTACCCCCTAAGCTTTTACAAAGGTTTTTATATGTCGAATCATAACCTTGAAGAGCGCATTGCTAATGTAAGGCGGTTTAACCTTCAACCAGCGCATTCAGAATTAATTTCACGCAAAGGCGCAAAGGCGCAAAAAGCGTTTTCTTTCGCGCCTTTGCGTCTTTGCGTGAAATTACCCCCGAATCTTCCCAATCCGTTCCTGCAAACTCTCGACCGTCAGCCGACCTTTCTTGAGGGCGGCGATGCCCTGAACGGCGGCGGTGGCGGCGCTGAGGGTGGTGAGCAGCGGCACGCTATGCAGCACTGCCGCCATGCGCATGGCACGGCTGTCGTCTTGGGCGTGTGCGCCCATCGGCGTGTTGATAATCAATTGCACTTGCCCGTGCTTGACCAATTCAACCGTGTGACTACCGCCCTCATGCACCTTGTTGGCGATGGTGACGGGCAACCCCACCCGCGTCAACATACTCGCCGTGCCAGCGGTGGCGATCAGCCCAAAGCCGAGCCGATGCAGGTCACGCGCAATTTTTACCACCGCGCCTTTGTCAAAGTCATTCACGGTAATCAGGGCGTTGCCTTTGACCGGCAAGGGCGCGCCCGCCATCAATTGCGCCTTGGCGAAAGCGTGACCAAAGCTATCGGCGCTGCCCATCACCTCGCCGGTAGATTTCATCTCTGGCCCCAGCCGATAATCGGCGCCGGGGAATTTCTTGAACGGCAAGACCACTTCCTTAATATGGAAGCCCTCAACATCGGGCGATTCGGTGAAATTGAGATCGTCGAGGGTTTTGCCACCCATAATCTGAGCCGCATATTTAGCAATTGGGTAGCCGATGGCCTTGCTGACATAGGGCACGGTGCGCGAGGCGCGAGGATTGACCTCGAGCACATACACAATTTCGTCTTTAATGGCATATTGCACATTCATCAAGCCCTTCACCTTGAGCGCCACGCCGAGCCGCTCGGTGTAGTCGCGCATAATGGCATCGTGAAAAGCGCTGATTTTGATCGGCGGCAAGACACAGGCGCTGTCGCCCGAATGCACGCCCGCCTCTTCGATGTGCTCCATCACGCCCACCACCACCACATTTTCGCCGTCGCCAATCGCGTCCACATCGGCCTCAAACGAATCTTCGAGGTAATGATCAATCAGCACCGTAATCTTGCCCGCCGCATTTGCCTCGGACACGCGGGTGGCCTCAATCAAGAATTTGGCCAGCATCTCGTCGTCATGGGCAATTTCCATCGCCCGCCCGCCGATGACATAAGACGGGCGCACCAGCACTGGATATCCGATGCGATGGGCGATGGCTTTGGCTTCTTCGAGCGAGGTGGCCGCGCCCCACGCCGGGCTGGGGATGTCTAACTCGGCGAGCAAGTTGCCGAAGCGAATACGGTCTTCGGCGAGGTCAATGGCGTCGGGCGTTGTGCCCAAAATCGGCACGCCTGCTGCCGCAAGGCCGCGTGTGAGGTTGATGGGCGTTTGCCCGCCAAATTGCACAATCACGCCTTCTGGCTTTTCGGTGTCAATCACGTTCAACACATCTTCCAAGGTCAGCGGCTCAAAATACAGCCGGTTGGCGGTGTCATAGTCGGTGCTCACCGTTTCTGGGTTGCAGTTGATCATGATGGTCTCGATGCCCATCTCGCGCAGCGACAAACACGCTTGCACACAACAGTAATCGAACTCGATGCCTTGCCCGATGCGGTTTGGCCCACCGCCCAAAATAATGATCTTGCGGTTACTGGTCGGCTCAGCCTCGTCGAGCCGCTCGTAATGCGAATAGAGATACGGCGTGTGGGCCTCAAATTCGGCGGCGCAGGTGTCTACGCGGTAAAACTTGGCGCGAATGTCGTGGCTGAGGCGCAGCTTGCGCACCATCATCATGTCGAATGAGTGATTGGGTGAATGAGCGAATGCCTGATTGAGCAGTTGGGCGATGCGTAGGTCGCTGAGGCCCATGCGTTTGGCGCGGCGTAACACATCAATGAACGCCTCATCTTCCCCGAATTCATCTTCTTGATTCTTGATTCTTGATTCTTGATTCTTGGCTCTTGGTTCTTGGCTCTTTGCGACCTCATTTTCCATCGCCACAATCAGCCCCAATTGACACACAAACCAAGGGTCGAAGTGGGTGATGGCGCAAATGTCAGCTTGGCTCACGCCCGCCCGCATGGCATCTAGCACTTTGAAGAAGCGCTGCGCGGTCGGGATGCCCAATTGGGCGATATCGTCGCCAAGTGTCCATTTGTCGGTTTCAATTTTCAGCTCTAGCCCGCGCAGCGCCTTGTTCATGGCTTCGGGGAAGGTGCGGCCAATCGCCATCACCTCGCCCACCGATTTCATTTGTGGGCCAAGCGTGGGGTCGGCGCCGGGGAATTTTTCGAACGCCCAGCGCGGAAATTTGACCACACAATAGTCAATGCTCGGCTCAAATGAGGCGGGGGTAACGCGCGTCATGTCGTTCGGGATTTCATCCAACGAATAGCCGACCGCGAGCAAAGCCGCAATTTTGGCGATGGGGAAGCCAGTGGCTTTGCTTGCCAGCGCCGACGAGCGGCTGACACGCGGGTTCATTTCGATGCTGACGACATCGCCGTTCTTCGGGTTGACTGCAAATTGCACATTGCTGCCGCCAGTCTCCACGCCGACGGTGTTCATCACCACCCGCGCTTGGTCGCGCAGCCGCTGATATTCGCGGTCAGTCAGGGTTTGGGCCGGCGCAACCGTGATGCTGTCGCCGGTATGCACGCCCATCGGGTCGAGGTTTTCGATGCTGCATACCACCACAAAGTTATTTTTGCAGTCGCGCATCACCTCAAGTTCATATTCTTTCCAGCCCAACACGCTTTGTTCGATCAAAACCTCGTGCACGGGCGATTCGCGCAGCCCGTGCTCGACCTTGCGCTGAAATTCTTCGGGCGTGAACACAATGCCGCCGCCGCTGCCGCCGAGCGTAAACGAGGGGCGAATGAGGCACGGCAGGCCGACCTCATCGGCAATTTTTTGCGCCTCTTCAACCGTGCGGGCCACATCGCCCTTGGGCAATGACAGCCCGGCTTTGGTCATGGCCTCTTTAAATTTAAGACGGTCCTCGGCCAAGTCAATCGCTTCGGGTTGTGCACCCAGCAAAATAACGCCATGTTTCGCCAAAATCCCTTGTTTGTGCAAATCCATCGCCAGATTGAGCGCGGTTTGCCCGCCGACTGTGGGCAGCACTGCGTCTGGGCGCTCTTTGATGATGATTTGCTCGACCATTTCGGCGGTCAGTGGTTCAATATAAGTCGCATCCGCAAATTCGGGGTCGGTCATAATGGTGGCTGGGTTTGAGTTGACCAAGATGACGCGGTAGCCCTCACGACGCAATACTTTGCAGGCTTGAACGCCCGAATAATCAAATTCACACGCTTGCCCAATGACAATGGGGCCAGCACCAATAACCAAAATGGAATGAATATCTGTTCTTTTCATGATTAAAATCGTTCCAAGCCGACACCTTGCTGATACGGTCGCAACGCTTGGTAATTTGCGGGGGGTAATTATCCCAGTTTCTTTTGCGGGTTGTTGAACAAGATTGAACAACCGCTCAGAAAAGGCGAGATGACCTTGATTGAGAAGTTACATAAATTTGACAAATTGTCCTAATTTGCAACAAATTCATGCAGGGCTAATCTTTGCAGGCAATATTTAAAGACGAAAACACTGATTAGGAGGTTTAATGCGGAATGATCTCAACATCTTCATCGTAGATACCTGTCAGGCTTGGTTAGATGGGATTGACTCTTGGCTGGATCCTTTATCAAAATCAAATTTGGTGTTTAAAATTGGGGATATCCCCTTTGCTTTGCCTGATCTTACACTTCACCCCCCCCAAAAAAAAAGATATCGTATATATCAATCTTGGGTCTGCATTTGCCCGCGCTTGATTTGTTTGCTTATTGTCACCGTTATGCCAAACAACCCCATATCGCGGTTATTGCATGTTCGCCATACGCAGATGACTGGCTTTTTCAGCAAGATATTGCCTTTGTAGGGGCAAAAGCGTGTTTTACACAACAGCTCAACCAAAATAAATTGCTAAACTGTATCAATATTGTGTCAAACGGTGTTTGTATGTTTGATACCGAGACACTAGCAGCGGCACACATGCCATCGGCTTTCAAACAGATATTGGCTCTCAAGCATTTTCGGGAAAATATAATTCTTTAGTTTGGTTTCAAAACAAACTACAAAATGGTAGCAACAGTTACTTTTGTTTCGTTAGTGAGCATTTTCCTCCGTTAAATGGAGTGTTAGAAGTCACATCTTCGCAATGCTACTAAATTTAAGGCTAGCTTCAAATAACTAGGAGGTATAACATGAAAATAATAAACAAAAAATTTCTTTTGTGTGTTTTGTTACTTAGCATCGCTCCCGCAATTATTCACTTTACAAGTGCTATAAGTGCAGACAATAACGACTGGAAGCCATTCACAATGCACTACGAAACCGTTGGAGTGCGAAATAAAGCACCTTCCGAAGTTGTAATGTATGAATTGAGGTATGACAGTAAAAAAAGCTGGAGATTAGATGTTCTTAGTCACTCCGTTGCCCCTCATTTCGCTGGCTCATATATTGAGTTTTCTTTAGATGAGGAAAAAGGCGAGATGACAGAAAAATTTAAAAATCACTTAAATAATAAAGAGGAATACACTAAAAAACAAGGAAAGAGCTACCGATTAATTAATCCAACCTTAGACCCTGAACGTATCTCGCGGCTTATTCGCAACCGCCCTGAGTTTATTCTTGATTTGACACCAGCAGAAAAGGCGCAATTTAACGTAATAGCAAGTGGTTTGCCTCTAAAGAAAATAGTAGTGACAGAGTTAAGGGAGTGTTTTGATTCTGACAATGTAACAGCAGAGTATTTTGGTGCCCCACTATGCAAAACACAAAGAAGCACGACAGAACAAATCATTTACGTAGATAAAGAATTTATCCCCATCAATATTATAAGCTTTATAGATGGTTATAAATTCAGCGAAATTGCAGCCAAGAGCATAGAGATTAAAAAGAAATAATCCTGAATGGTTAGATGATATGCGTCTCCTAAAAAGGAAGCCGCCGTGAACAGAATTCTGTTCACGGCGACTTCCTTTTAGGTTATACAGCCTCGCTACTATCTACGAGTAACAAGACGATAGAGCCAAAGCAACACGATTGAGCCAATCACAGCCAAGACGATGTTGCCAAGCAAGCCGCCAAACAGCCCACCCAAGCCCAACAGACCAGCCAGAAAACCGCCGACAATGGCCCCGACCACGCCGATGATCATGGTGATGAGGACGCTGCCTTCGCCCGGATCACGACCCGGCATGATACGTTGGGCCAAATAGCCCGCCAATAAACCAATGAGTGCGGTGATGATAATATCGAGAATACCCATAATTAAATTTGTCTCCTTATTTTTGTTATTTTGTGGATGAAATTGATAAGTTTGTCAAATAGTTGACTAAGCCTATTGTAACCTAAAACTAGATACTTTCATAGATAAAATCAACAATCTAATATACAAGGTTTGAGATGGATTAGCACACGAGTTTAAAACGATGTCCTTGCGATTGACGATAATTGATGATAATTGACGATAATTGCGAGTAATAAAAATAGGGCTTACGCAAAATGTTGATTTCACCACAAAGCACACGAAGAACTCAAAGATTTGAACGGCAAACTCATTTTATTCTTTGCGACCTTTGTGCGCTTTGTGGTGAAATATTTGCCATCCGCGTAAATCCTAAACAAAATAATTATGTCTGATTTTTATCCTGATGGTTATCACAATATGCCGGATACCAACGGCAAATATGGCCCGTATGGCGGGCGCTATGTGCCCGAAACCCTGATGCCGGCCTTGGATGATGTGATTGAGGCGTATGAGGAATTTCGTGACGACGCCAATTTTCGCGCTGAATTTGAACATTTGCTCAAAACCTATATTGGTCGGCCCTCGCCGGTCACCTATGCCAAACGGCTAAGCGAGCATTTGGGCGGGGCGCAAATTTACCTAAAACGCGAAGATTTATTACATACCGGTGCGCATAAGATTAACAATGCACTGGGTCAGGCGCTTTTGGCAAAACGAATGGGCAAAACCCGCATCATTGCCGAAACCGGCGCAGGCCAGCACGGCGTTGCCACCGCGACGGCCTGCGCGTTGCTTGGTCTGCAATGTATCGTTTACATGGGAACCATTGACATGGCCCGCCAACAGCCCAATGTTTTTCGAATGCGATTGCTCGGCGCAGAGGTGCGCGGGGTCGAAAGCGGCAGCAAGACGCTAAAGGACGCGGTCAACGAGGCAATTCGTGACTGGGTGACGAATGTGCACGATACCTATTACATCATCGGCAGCGCCTTGGGGCCGCACCCCTACCCGCTCATTTGCCGCGATTTCCAGTCGGTGATCGGCAATGAGGCGCGGGCGCCAATTGTCGAATTGGCGGCGGCACTGCCCGAAGAAATCTTCGCCTGTGTTGCGGGTCGGATCTACTCCATTGGCACGGGTTATTCCCTTCT
>JAHBAL020000201.1 GCA_018500105.2 Anaerolineae bacterium | reverse complement strand
GTTATGTAGAATGGCGATTGATCGCCATTCGAGTGCGATTTTCACAAACTTGCCTTGAAAGCAAACCACCCTGCATCGTCATTTAATTTGCCGCAATAGCCAAATGGACAAATACAATAGACCCCGCATATTTTTACCTGCCAATTTTCAGAATATCGTGCCAAATCTTGATTGGCAAAATAACGCTTTGTATTTCGCCATCTTGATCTGCGACATATTGGATTTGCGCGGTTAATAGGCTCATGATTTTCAGGATTTAGTATAGCACTATGGTTGCAGATATTTGCGCCATGCCTCGTGCCCGCCGATGTTGGTGAGCGCCATTGCCCAAAAACGTGGGCGAAAGGGTTTGTTGCGCAAGGGCATATGCGCTTCTTCAGGCGTTTTATTGGCTTTGCGCCGGTTGCATTCGCCGCACGCGGTTGTGACATTCTCCCATTCGGTGCGCCCGCCGCGGGAGCGAGGCAGCACGTGGTCAATCGTCAATTCTTCGCGGCCCGGCTGGCAACCACAATATTGACACGTATAGCCATCGCGGGTGAGGATGGCACGGCGCGAGAGCGGCATGGGCAAATTGCGCGGGATGCGCACGTAGTGTCGCAGCCGAACAACCAGCGGTGCGTCCATGACCAAATTGATGCTGCGAATTTGTTCACCGTTGGCTTCGACCAATTCCGCACGATCAGCAAGCAGCATATTTACAGCGCGTTGCATTGAAACGACGCTGAGCGGCTCATACGTAGCATTGAGTACTAGAACCCGTCGAAAAACGGGCGTTTGGGGTGGTTGGTTTGGATTAGTTGACTCCTCATCTCCTGATGTGTTTGGCTACTCGCACACTTACCGAGCCATCGAGTGTCTATTATACCGGACACTTGTTCTCACATTTTGTATAGAAAATACTAAGAGTTTGGTGGTTTAACGGGCTTGTGGGTGACAATCTAACGTTTTGGGGCCGATCACTGCCAAAGCGAGCGGATCGGCGTGGGGTGTCTAAAATATACGATCTTGACAATTTTGAAATTGGCAAAAAATGACGAAGGAAAAACAGAGGGTGTTGCGATGTTGTTTCCGATAAAGTGTATTTCAAATACGACGAATACGACGAATACGACAAAGAGGACAACACATGCATTTATTGATACCAAGGCCGCGAAGTTTTGGCGAGTTGTTGCGCAGATTGCGCAAATGGGCTAATTTGACGCAGGGCGAATTTGGGCGATTGATTGGCTATAGCACTTCGCAGGTGGCGCGGCTAGAGAAAAATGAGCGTAAGCCTAAGCTGTGCGAGATCAATGTGTATGCCTGCGCGTTGGGCGTGCATGATCAGCCGGATGTGTGTGCGATTTTGATCACATTGGCAATCGAGCAAGGGGCCAAAAATGGTTGATTGGTGCTGCCGATGTTGCTTCAAATGGCAAGCCCGTCTTGCAAAAACGCGCGTTGCACGACGCGAATGGTTAACAGGGCGGGTAGTGTGACCAGTAAACAAGCCGCCATTAGCAATGACCATTTGGTTTTGTCGAATTGTTGCAGCAAGGCCAAGCCAACCGGCCATGTATAGAGTGTGGGCGATTTGAGATAGAGCGCGGGCGAAATTGAGTCATTCCAAAACGCCAGTAGTGCCAGTGTGAGCGTGGCTGCAAGGGCGGGGCGAATCATGGGCAGGGCGATGTGCCACCACAACCGCCAAGCGGATGTGGTTTCGAGTTTGGCCGAATCAATTACGTCTTGGGGCAGCCGCTGGCAGGCGGCCCAGCACAAAAGCAATGTGACCGGCGAACCGCCCAGAAAGGCATAGGAAATGAGGGCGGCATGGGTGTTCATTAACCCAAGCCAGCGAATGACAAGAAAACGCCCCAGCCAGATGGCCCCCGCTGGAATGAGCGCGGTGATGGTGAATAAAACGAGCGGCCCGCGTTTTTGGGGCAAAGGGAGTTGGGACAGCCCGAAGCCCGCCAGCGCTGCTACCAAAACGCTGAGGCCAGCGCCAATGAGTGTGACAAACACTGAATTGAGCAGTTGTTGTGCCAAGGCTACATTGCGGAAGATGTCTGGGTAATTTTGCAGTGTCAAATTGCCATTGGGCCAACCCAGTTTGGTCGGTAATGGCGTGTCGGTCGGGTAAAGTGAGGCCCACAGCACCCAGCCGAGCGGCAAGATGGCACACACGCTCCATGCAATTGCCGCGACCCAAGCCAGCGTTGAAACGAGTGATTTACTCATCCATCCTTGTCCATAGCCAGCGCACACTGAGCAGGCCGGGTAGCAATGCTAATACCCAGATCACAACCGTGCTCGCGGCCCCGTAGCCAATGCGTAAATATTCGATGGATTGCTGAAACGAGTAAAGCGGCAAAAATAAGGTGGCATAGCTGGGGTCGCCGCCGGTCATGAGGCGAGTGGGGGCGAGGGTGTAAAACATGAGTAGCACCGAATCGCGCAACAGCGCCGCGCCCAACCAGGGCAAAATGGTCGGCAAGATCACCAGCCGGTAGCGTGTCCAATAGCCTGCGCCGTCAATTTGGGCGGCATCGTGCAACGAGGGCGGAACGCTGCGCAAGGCGGCTAAGATGATGAGGAAACTCTCGCCCGCCTGAAAAACCGACATTAAGATAAAAACATCGGCGGCGGCGGCAGGGTCGGCCAGCCAGCCCGATGCCGGGAGGCCGAGGGCGGCCAAAATGTGGTTGACCGGGCCATAGATGGGGTTGACGATCCACAACCATGCCAAGCTATAGGCGGCTTCGGGCATGAGGCTGGGGGCGAGGTTTGCCCCGCGCAAGAGCGACAGCCCGCGTTTGTCATTTTCGAGCAGCAGCGCGGCAATGAGTGAAACCGCAAAGCGCAAAGGCGCAGACCATGCCAAAAAGTGGAGTGTGTTGCTTAAGGCGATGCCAAAAATGCGGTCGCGGCTGAGCTGGGCAAAATTGCCAAGCCCGGCCCATGTCGGGGCGCTGAGGGCATCGTAATGGGTGAAGGCGAGGCTGACGGTGAGCAGGGCGGGCAAGATTTCGAGTGCCATTACCCCCAGCAACGCGGGCAAGAGCATCAACCAGTAGGCGCGATAGGTCACAGTGGGTGAAAAATGGGTGAAATAAGATTACTCTGGCTTGCTGACGACAATCACTTCTGGGTTTGAATTGGGCAAGGCGGGCAGGGTTGGAAGCGGAGCGCTGGGGGCCGCCGGGTTGGGCGCGGCTGGCGAGAGCAGGTCTTTCAGCTTGTTGCTGCCCTTCACTTTGCCAATTTTTACACTCACTTGGGGCTTGCTGAGCAGTTTCACCCCGATTTGCTGTTCGGCGACGGCACGAATGGTTTGCGCGATCTCGTCGCCTTTGCCTGCGCCTTCCACTTCGGGCATGATGACGGCGTCGGTTTCGGTGTGAATGCCTTTGTTGCGGGCGCTGACATTGACTTTGGCTGAGATCACGCCGTTCAGGTTTTCAATTTCGCGGGTGAGACGTTGTTGAACATCGGTAGTGGCAATGCGCACCCGTCCGCCGCTGGCGTTGACTACTTCAACGGTTTTTTTGTTGGGTTGGCGCAGTTCAAGCCAAATAAGCAAGCCCATCAGGGCGAGGTAAACCAGCGCGGCGACCGTGCGAATAATTTGGCGAAGCGCCCATGTCGTTTCACCGAACAAATTGCGCCCAGCATCGGCGGCGCTTTGCAGAAATGTTAAGGTCCATGACGGGAAAATGAGCGCAAATGCGCCAAAAATAGCAAGGATGACTAGACCAATTACGGCTAAAAAGCGATTGACAATATTCATATGATGACTAAGATTGTATCAAGTCTGGTAAGTAAATTCGTAGAACCCAAGTTTTAACTTTTGTGGACACATCACAAAAGCGAAAGTAGCAGTGAGGGAACGGATGAAAAGTGTGACACAAGTTGGGCGGTATCGGATTAAATCGTTGTTGGGGCGCGGGGGTATGGCCGAGGTGTATTTGGCGTATGACCCGCAGTTTAACCGCGAGGTGGCGGTCAAACTGATTACTTCGGTGCAAGCCTCTGATGAAATGGCACGCGCACGCTTTGAACGCGAGGCCCGTATGATTGCATCGCTCGAACACGCGGCTATTTTGCCAGTGTATGATATGGGCGAGGCCGACGGGCAGCCGTATTTGGTGATGCGCTATGTGACCGGCGGCAGCATGGAGCAGCGCTTAAAAAATGGGCCGTATCGCGTGGATGAGGTGGCCGCCATTTTGCCGGGGCTGGCTTCGGCGCTTGATTATGCACACAGCCGCGGGATTGTGCATCGTGATATCAAGCCTGCCAATATTTTATTTGCCGCCGATGGGCAGGCCATGCTGGCCGATTTTGGCGTTGCCAAAGACCAACAGTCCACGTTGATGTTGTCATCGCCCGGTTTGCTCATGGGCACACCGGCGTATATGAGTCCTGAGCAGGTGCGGGCGCTGGCGGACGTGCCGCTGGATGGGCGTAGTGATATTTATTCGCTCGGAGCGACGCTTTTTCACGCCCTCAGTGGCGAGGCTCCGTTTAAAGCTGACTCGGTCTTTAAGATGATGGATGCGCATTTGCGCGAGCCGCCGCCGAATATTTGTCGTGTAAACCCGCAGTTGCCGAACGGTTTGCAAGCTGTGTTTGATAAGGCGATGGCAAAATTACCCGCACAGCGTTATGCCACTGCCAAGCAATTTAGCCAAGCATTTCAGTCTGTGCTTCGGCAGCCGGTTGCACAACCGTCCGCGCCTGTGCCTATCGTTATGCCCGCTGCGACAAAATCGCCGTTGATTACGCGGCGTATCGCATTGTTGGGCAGTGGTGGATTGGCTTTGTTGGGGCTGGGCGCGGTTGCCTTGCGTATTGCGCCGCTTCTCACAAGCACGCCACCGCAAGCCCCAATTGCCACATCGCAATTGACCGAGAGCAAACCGCAAGCGACGCCCAACCCGACTACCACGCAAAGTGCAGCAAAGCCGACAGAGACGGTGCTTGCTGCCACGCGGACGACTGCGCCGACCCTTACCCCGACGGTAACCGTTGCAACGGCCCCCACGACTGCGCCAGCATCTGCGGCGAAGCCGACGGCTAGCATCGCCCCATCAAAGCCGACGGTCGCCCCCAGCGGCGTATTGCCAGCCAATACGATTGCAGGGTTGGCGTGGGTTCGTATTCCTGCTGGTGGGTTTATCATGGGAAGCGATGATAAAGGCGAAGATGAAAAACCGCAGCATCGGGCGAACCTGCCCGAATACTCGATTAGCAAAACGCCGGTCACGGTTGCCCAATTTGCCGCGTTTGTGAAAGCCACCAGTTATCCGGCGGATCCCAACGCCTTGCGCAGCAACAAAGACAATGATCCGGTAAATTATGTCAGTTGGGATGATGCACAAGCCTTTTGCAAATGGTTGAGCGGCGTGTCGGGGCGTAAGGTGCGGTTGCCAAATGAGGCGGAATGGGAGAAAGCTGCGCGTGGCACAGACGGGCGCACTTTCCCGTGGGGTGAAGCCGCGGCAACCTCGGACTATGCCAATTATTTGGGCGGCATTGATGACACGACGCCAGTTGGGAAATATAGCCCACGTGGTGATAGCCCGTATGGCTGTGTTGATATGGCGGGCAATGTGTTGGAATGGACCAGCAGCCTGTATAAGGTGTATCCATATAGCGTGGATGAAAGCACAGAATTTATTGAAGGTAAAGACTTGCGCGTGCTTCGTGGCGGTGCGTTTAATTTTGACGACTTCTACCTGCGCTGTGCTTGCCGCATTGCCTATAGTGTAGATACTCGTTATGACAATGTTGGGTTTCGCATCGCGTTTGCGGCTTAGTTAGACAAGATCATCGTTGAAATAGGTTAAAAGCCGTCGGCTATGTTTGCCATGCGTTATCATCGGGCATTACTGAGTTTGCTCAAAAATTCACCCCTTCATTCTGAAAATCCGAAGTGCGAAGCCAGCGTTTTTGCGCCAAGGGGCGTAATTCTCAGTAATTCCCGATTTTATTTTGAATGGCAGAACAAACCTTTCCAAACCAGTTTTTTGGCCTCGACGACCACGCCGCGCCGCAGCGATTGGGCATTGTGGTGGGTGGCTCGTTGGCCGAGGGGCTAGACGTTAAACTTGACCGCGACACGCTGATCGAAGGCTTGGCGGTGGGCGCGTATGTGACGGTGCAGGGCCAAACCGAGCGCAAATTTTTCGGCATCATCACCGATATCAAACTTGAGGCGGCAGACCGCAACATTCGCAACAACCCGCCCACGCTCGACAACAAGCTGATGTCGCAGATTTACAGCGGCACAGCGGTGTTTGGGGTGCTGCATGTGCAGCCCATGCTTACGCTCGAAAAAGACGGCAGTCTGCGCCCGGTTAAGACCGTGCCCGCCCATTTCACCACCGTTTTTCGCGCCACCGCCGAAGAAGTGCGCCAAATTTTTGCCGGTGACGCCAACGCGCAAGCGGGTGAACCCGAACGCTCCTACAAGATCGGTAGCTCGCTCGAAGATGACAAACTCGCCATCAATATCAATCTCGACAAGCTGACCGAGCGTAGCACGGCGGTGTTTGGGCGCAGTGGCACGGGCAAAACCTTCTTGACCGTGCCACTGCTTGCCAGCGCCATCAAGCAAGATGTGGCCTCGGCGCTGATTTTCGACATGCACAACGATTATGGCTACACGCTCAAGGGCGACCGGAATCGGCAACTGAATGCGCTGAAAAAGCTGCCAGCCATTGCGCGTAAGGTCGTGATTGTGACGCTGGATGAAAAGTCATCACGCACACGCGGCAGCACGCCCGAATTTGCCATGCAGATCGGCTATGACCAGATCACGCCCGAAGATTTGGAATCGCTCAAGGCCGTGCTGGGGCTGAGCGATGTGCAGACGAATGCGCTTTTCACACTCAAGCATCGCTTCCCATCGGATTGGCTGCAAAAATTGATGGCAGACGAGGCCGATGACGATATTCAGCAATTATTTGACGGCAACAAGATCACCGAAAGCACCTTTTTTGCCATTCAGCGCAAATTGGGCCGTTTGATGCACAAGATGGCGTTTTTGCGCGAACGTGCCGCCGACAATTACGCTGAACGCATTTTGGCGCACCTCACACGGGGCGAGAGTGTGGTGATCGAGTTTGGGCGCTATGGCAACGACTTGCCGGCCTATGTCTTCGTCGCCAACTTTCTCACCAAACGCATTCACGAGCGATATGTCGAGATGAAAGAGGCGTTTGAAGGTGGCACAGGCGCAGATCCGCGCCGTTTGGTCATTGTGATTGAAGAAGCGCACAAGTTTTTGGAGCCGGAAGTGGTGCAACACACCATTTTTGGCATGATTGCGCGTGAGTTGCGAAAATACAACGTGACGTTGATGATCGTTGATCAGCGGCCCAGCCAAATTGACAGCGAGGTGATGTCGCAAATTGGCACGCGCATCACTTGCGCCCTGAGCGACGAGCGCGACATCAGCGCCGTGTTTACCGGCATCAACGGCGCACAGCAATTGCGCAGCGTGTTGGCGGCGCTCGACAGCAAGCAACAGGCGCTGCTGATGGGGCACGCCGTGCCGATGCCGGTGGTGGTGCGCACGGTGGATTATGAAACCTCGGTCGCCTCATTGATGGTGGGCGAGCCGGTGTTGGCAAATGCGGATCGTCGCAAGAATTGGCGCGGCGGTGATGATGAGGGTTTAATATGAAGCGCGGGTTGATGTTGACATTGGCTTTGGGGTTGTGCGCTTGTGCTGCTCCGCCCGTTGCCCCAACCGCCACTCGCGTGTCGCCAACGCTTGCGCCAAGCGCAACTGTGGCAGCACGTCAGGTTGCATTGGAGGCGACAGCCATTCCAACCTTGCTCCCAACAGTGTTGCCGGCGCTTGCGCCGACGCAGGTAATGCCAACAACAACAGCCCCGACCTTAGCCCCCTCTGCTACACCCGTGCCGACATTGGCCTCGACTGCGACGCGCATACCACCAACATTGACGGCATTGACACCGACTGTTGTAGCAACTGTTGTGCCACCATTGCCGACCGCAATTGTATTGTCAACGGCTGCCCCTTTGCCGACCGTGACGCCATTGCCACCCAAGCCGACCAATACGGCTGTGGTTGTGCCAACTGCCGTCCCGCCGACGGCGACGAGCGCCCCAGCCGTGTCGAGTTCGGGCGCAAAACGGCGTATGGTGGCCTTGGTGTTTGGGCAGTCAAACGCAGGCAATTATGGCGATGTGCGTTTTGCGTCGCGGGCGGGCGTGTATAACCTGCGTTATGGGCGCATCACGCCTGCGGTTGACCCATTGCGCGGGGCGCAAGGCGAGGGCGGCAGTGTGTGGACACGTTTGGGTGATCAATTGATCGTGAATGGCATTTACGACGAAGTAGTGTTTGTGCCGGTGTCGTTTGGTGGCACTGAAATTGGGCAATGGGTCCCAGAAATGCCGCTGTTTAAGCAGATCGAATCGGCGGTGAAAGATGTGCATGAGCGCGGCTGGCGTTTCACCCATTTGCTGTGGCATCATGGCGAATCGGACAATGCGCTCAAGATCGGTTATGCCGACTATCAGTTGCGTTTTCGTAATATGTTGCGCGGCATCCGCGAGCTAGGCGTTGATGCGCCGATTTTTGTCTCGGTGGCGTCGCGCTGCGGGCAATATGGCCCCAACAATGATATTCAAGGCGCACAAAGTAACTTGGTCAATCACGACCAACGCATTTGGGCCGGGCCAAATACCGACAATTTGGGCAATGAGTTTCGCCACGACACTTGCCATCTCAACGCGGCTGGGCAAAATGCAACGGCTAATATGTGGCTGGCTATTTTGCGAAGTTATGGCAACAGATAGTGATAGTGGATAGTGATAGTGGATAGTTGAGAGGGCTTTATCGCTAATTACTATCCACTATCCGCTAACCTGTTTGTCAGCCACACATCAATATCACTTAGGCTTTCCTCGCTGATGGTGTGAGCCATGTCGTATTCGTGATATTCGAGCGGCACGCCGAGCGCCGAAAGTTTGGCGCGGCTGTTGCGCCCGTGTTCAATTGGCAAAATGGCGTCTTCGATTCCATGCACAACCAACATGGGTAAGTTCTTCAGTGTGAGCGCGGCGGCGGGGGCGGGTTGCCATTCGGGCAAAACGCTGCCGCTCATCAGCACGGCTCCGGCCAACAGGTCGGGCTGCGTGAGCGCAACATAGGCGCTCATCATCGCGCCTTGGCTGAAACCCATTAAGTAAACCTGTTTGGGGTCAGCGTTGTAGGCTTGCGTCGCCTCGCCGATGAACTCGCCTAGGGTGGCGCGGCTCAATTCGGCCTGCTGCATGTCGCGCCCAATGACCTGACCGAGCGGCGAAAACTGCAATTCAAACCAAGCATAGCTGTTATAACCCAAGCTGTAAGGGGCGCGAACACTGACGATGGTAAAACGTGGGTCGAGGTATGGCGCAAGGCCGAGCAGGTCGGATTCATTGCTGCCAAAGCCATGCAACATGATCAACAATGGGGCGGGTTGGCCGGACAAATTGCTGCGGCGGACGCGATGGGTGAGTTTCATGGTTAGGGTTGTGGTTTGGCAGTTTGGGTTGGGATGGGTGCGGGCGTGGTGGTTGGCTTCACTGTTGGCGGCACGGCGGTGTTGGTCGGCCCGACTGGGGCCGAGGGTGCGGTTGCTGGCACGGCGGGGGTTTGGACCATGGGGTGGGCGGGTGGGGGTGGGGGGG
>JAHBAL020000055.1 GCA_018500105.2 Anaerolineae bacterium | reverse complement strand
GCAAATAGCCAAAATCACTGAGTTGCGGCGCGGTGGGCACAGGCACAAGCAGCAGCAGTGGCAGCGTCATTAGCCCGCCCGCCAAAAATGAGCCAATCGTGACCTCGCGTGAGCCGACATGCCGCAAATAGCGGCTGGCGTAATTGCTGCCAAAGGCCGCGCACACCGCGCCAAAAATTGAGGCAACGCAGCCAATCATAAAATCGCTATTGATGGCGATGGTGGGAAACCCGACCAGCAGCACAATGCCAATTAACCCAAGCAGCAGACCCGCCACCCCACTCAGCGTAATCTTTTCAAGCCCCCACACTTGCCCGATGAGCATGGAAAAGAGCGGGATGGCGGCGACAAACACGGCGGTCATGGCTGTGCCGATGCGCGGCGCGGCAAGCGACAAGCCAATCAATTGCCCCGCTACGGTGGTAGCCCCGACGATGGCGAAGGGTTGCCAACCGGCGCTAAAATTGAGTTTGCGCCCGCCCGCGAGGTTAATGGCGAATAGAACGCCACCCGCGACCAGTGCCCGAAATGTAACTGCACCCACCCAGCCAAACGCCTGCACCACTTTGACCACTACCAAAAACGACAAGCCCCAAATGAGCGCCAAGGCCAAATACGCCAGCAAATGTTGCACTTTCATTATTGAAACATCATCATAGACCTTACGCGCATTAAAAATATTTCACCACAAAGAACACAAAGATCACAAAGAAAAGAAAGGTTTACCAATGTCAATCTTCGAGTTCTTTGTGCGCTTTGTGGTAAAAATCAAACTTTCGCGTAAGTCCTAATCATTGAAACGTCATCGGCGCAAAATCATGCAAGTGGCGGTGGCGTGGGCATAAAAATTGCCATCGCTGTCCTTCAGCGTCGCTTCGGCAATGCCCAGCGAGCGGGTGGTATGGATGACTTTGCCCTCGGCGATGAGCGGCACATTTTGCGGCACGGCCTTGAGCATTTTGACATTTAGGTCAATTGTGCCGTAGCCAACGCCCGGGCCGAGAGTGGTGTGAATGGCGCAGCCGGTCACCGAATCGAGCACGGTGGCGATGAAACCGCCATGCACGCCGCCCAATGGGTTGAGATGACGATGATCGGCCATCGCCTCGAACACAATTCGACCAAATTCGACCGCCACGCCCTTCATTGGGATGGTAACTGCGATGGAGGGCATGGGGATTTTGCCTTCGCCCATGGCTTGCATAATTTCAAGCCCCGACATTTTTTCGATTGACATGGGCGATATTATGGCATGAGCGTGCAACTTGCACGCTCATGCCATCACCATCATCTGACGATGATATCGGTTGCCGTCACTTCGATGGTCGCTACGGTCCATTGGTCGCCCGTTTTGGCTAAGGTGCGTGGCCCCAATTTATAGGCTTTGCCGCGTGCATTGATCGTCACTTGCGGCACGGCTGGGCCTAATGCCTTATCGCTGTAATAATAGGCAATGACGGTGTAGACGCCGGGCTTGGGTGAGGTAAAGTAAATATTCTCGACTGTGCAATTGTTGATGCAATCCACGTCCAGCTTTGGGTTATCGTCGGGGTTGCCAGCATCGCCCCAATCTGGGTTGGCGTTGCCGTAATAACAATCGTCTTTTGAATTAAGGGCTGCGCCCCCCCGCAACAAATGCAAATCAACATCACGCCCAATTTGCCCCCATGTGAGCTGAATATGCAGATCAGCGGCGCGATCACACGACAGCACGAGTAATTCTTGATCGGAGCCGCCGTCGGCATTGGTGGCGTTAATCAGCACCGTGTTTTTGCCTTTAAACAAAGGCAGTTTTTGCTTGAACGTGTAACGATCTGACGATTTTGTAAACGAAAGCTGCACGTGTGATTGTTGTTTTGCAGCGATGATTTCAGCAGTGAGAATTTTCATGTCGGGCACGCTGACGATTTCGCCTTGTAAATCGGCCAAACAGGCATCAATCTTGGCCCCAGCGGCGGGGCTAGTGATGGTAATTTCGGGGTTTTTGCAGTCTTTTTCTTGGGTTGGGTCAGCGTTGCTGGTCTCTTTATTATTGCCGGTGGCTTGTGAATCATAAAAGCCGTTGCGGTTGGCATCTTCGCAGCCATCGCGTGAGCGGTCATCCCAGAATCGGTCGCTGTCGGGGTCAACTTCGTTGCGTTTGCCGTCGCGATCAATATCGGCATAACGACGGTCTTTGACATAGGCAAAAATTTCGGTTTTGTCGGGCACAAGGTCGCCATCGCTGTCTGCATTCGCTAGGTCTAGGCCGCCAAAGGGCGATTGGAAACGCACGCGCTCGTCAAAATCGGATACGCCATCGCCATCGGTGTCGTCATTGAGATCAGACACCCCGTTGCTGTTCAAATCTTCATCGCGGCGGGCTGGCGCATTGGCAACTGGCGCGTTTTTGGGGATTAAAAGCGTCACCTTGTATCTAACCTCGACTAAACCACTCACCGTCGTCAACATTTGGCTCTGTCTCGCTAAAGCTGTAACGCCAAGCCATCTAATATCATCGAATTTACTGGTTACAATCGCACTTGAATTTTTTTTGCCATCGCTAACAAGAATAATTACTGGAATCCGCTTTGCAAGTGCAGCCCCAACCTCAGCAGAATAATTATTATCTGCGGTCACTTTATATGCCTGAACTTCAGTGCCGTTCAGCGCCCATTGCAGCAACAGCCGAAAATTTTCGCCATTGTTCCAACTCAAAATGCGATTCGTGAGATTAATCGGGCATAGATCTAGCTCGCGTTCGCCATAGTTTTTGCATAATTCATAGGCGATGCGGTCTTGGCTGAGATTGCCGCCATAATACTTGGCCATCGCTTGGATAACGCTAAATTGGCTATAGAGCAACAGGTCTTTGGCGTTTTCGGGTTTGGCGTGGGCGGCATCCCATGTGCCCTGATTTGTCCATAAATTATGTAAATCGAGCGATTTGGTGTCTTTGGCCGGCGCATTGATGCTTACGGGCAAATCGGCATCGGGGATAGCGATCACACCCGACGAAAGGTCGTCGGGCAATTTGCTGGCGAGTGTCGTCGTTTTTGCCAACGTAAACACAATCGAAGGCGAAAAGGCGGATTGGGTTTTATTGCTAAAAAATGCTCTGATTCGCGCATAATAACGCCCATAATTTAAATTGCTGTTGGGTACAGCCGAATAGAACGTGCCAGCCACCGTGCCCGAAATTACTGGCGTGGCAAAAGTCGCCTCATCATCAATCTGCACTTGATAACTTTCGGCCAGATCAAGCGGCGACCAAAATATCTCTGGGCGCTGAATATTGAACAACGTGTTCCCTGTGGCGGGGGAAATGATCTCTGGCGCAGGGTTTTTATTTTCGCTGCCTTGGGTTACGTCGGCAGATGAATAAACCAGCCAATCGGTCTCGACAAAGTTATACAAATATCGTCCGGGGTAGCGCCCGATCGTCTTGTTTTGCATGTCAACCGTTGTGCCAGCAAAATCAAGCGACACAAACATATCTTTTTGCCACAAGCCCGCCGCAATTGCGGCCTCGGCTTTGGGGCCGGGGGCATCGGTAGACGCAGTTCCCCACGCCACAAAATCGCGCATGGCAATGTGCGGCACACCGGCATCGCGCCAAGGCAATGAGGGTTCGTCGGCGGTGTTTTCGCTTAAGTTGTGGGTGGTTAGCGGCAAAAAGGCACGTGTGCCGCGCCCATACAGGCTGAGTTGCCCAGCCTGATCATTCAGCACATTCACCATGCCCGGCGGGCTGTGCAAAACAATGCGTTTGTCGCTGGGGTCGGTGTCGTTGGTGGCGCTGCCCAAGCCATCAAAAATCACCAGCACGAAGGTTTCGGGCGGCACGGGCGGCAAATTGGGGAACACGAACCACATGCCTTCTTCGTTGCTCAGTTTATAGCCGCTGATATCTAACGCTTGCCAATAATTATTTTTTAGCTCCACCCATTCAAAGCCGTTTGGCGCAGCTTGAATGCTGATTTCGTTCAAATCCAAGCCGATGAGCCGATCATTGGGCGCGGCAGGGGCATGGGCGCGATTGGCTGTGGGGGCCACTTCTGCCTGCGCAATGAGTGCGTTTGGCGCTGGCGGCGCAGCATATGCGGGCTGCACATGCGCCGTCGAGACAAGCACAATCAACGCCAAGGCTTGGCGTAAGTGAACAAAAGACATGAGTCACCTCCAAAAAACATATTTTATTGAATATTATATTGTTTTTTTGTTGGTGAATTACATGTGCTGCCGCCGCCATTCAAACAATACCACTGCCAGCGCGTGCGACACATTCATCGAGCCGTTGATGCCATACATGGGGATGTGAACGGCTTGTTGGCAATGTTGCAGCACAGCGGGCGAGATGCCGTGTTGCTCATTGCCGATGACAAAGGTGCAATGCACGGGCAGGCGCGTCTCGAACAGGCTCGACGATTGGCTGGTGATCTCGATGGCGATGAGCGGCGGCAGGTGTGGCAATTCGTTCGCCAAAAATTGGGCATAACTTTGGTTTTCCCAAGCCACCAATGTCTCGCTGCTGCGGGCGGCGCGTTTGACCTTCTGCAAATTGTGGTGATCGGTATCACTGACAAAAATCACCCGTTGGCAGCCAGCCGCCTCGGCCAGCCGCAACACCCCGCCCTTGTTTTCAATGATCTTGAGGTTGGTGGCGACGATGGTGGGCGCAGGGAGAAAATCGGGTTGCGCACAGCGTTGCCGCTGTTGCACATACAACTGTTTGCCATCGAGCTGATGCCCGGCGGTATTATCGCTACCTAGGGAAAACATGGTGCTACGGTTGCGGTTATCGCTTCTTTTTGCTTTGCCAATACGTCATGGCGGGCTGAAAGCAATTGACCGGCAGATCATCGAGCCGCGAACGCATGAATGCCTCGGCGTCTTGAACCCCGCGATTGTAGGCCAGCGGCCCCAACTCTTTGAGCACATAATCGAGCAAAAATTTGGCTTGCAAATCGCTTAAGTCAACATCTAGCTCAGTGTCGAAATAATGCTTCAGAGAGTGAATCGCCGCGTCGCTTTCTTGTTGGGTGAGTTTCAGATTCATGAAAAATGTAAAATCTATTCTAGCACCAACTCCGCCTTCACCACATCCTCCTTATAATCATGGCGAATGCTGAAGCCAACCTTGCGGCTGACATTGATCATGCCGAGATTGTCGGGCAGAATGTCGGCGACGACGCGCTGACAGCCCCAATCGCGCCCAACCTGCACCAGCCGCCGCAACAATTCGGCCCCCAACCCTTGGCGCTGCACCGAATCGCTGAGCAAAAGCGCAAATTCAGCATCGCCACCCGCCAGCGCAGGGTTAACCTTGACCAAGCGCCCAACGCCGATGATGGCGCTGTGCGGCGTGCCCTCATCGCGCACCGCCACCAGCGCCATTTCACGATCATAGTCAATATAGCAAATGCGCGTCAACCGCTCGTGCCGAATCCGTTCTTCGAGCGGAATATGGTGAAAAAAGCGCAAATAAATGCTGTCGGCTGACACAGTTTGATGAAAATCCACGATCTTCGGCTCATCTTCGGCGCGAATGGGGCGAATGTGAATGGGTGTGCCGTCGCGCATGACCGCATTTTGGGCATAGTGGGCAGGGTAAGGCCGAATGGCCAAGCGTGGCAAATCTGCCGTGCGCGTGGCGGGGTCATGCAACACCATCCGCGCATCCAGCGCCAGCAACTTGCTGGCGCGTAGCGGGTCGCTGCTGGGCGATTGGGCCGTGTTTGGCACAGCCAACAGCGGGTTAATGTCAATCTCTTTTAGCCAGCGGTGCTCGACGATGAGCTGGCTAAAACGCACCAACACCTGCGCCAGCGCATCCAGATCAATCGCGGCACGCCCCCGCGCCGCCGGTGTGCCGCGCAAGGCATCGTAAATGCGCGTCTGCTCCATCAGCCGCCGCGCCAAGGTCGTATTCAACGGCGGCAAACCAAGGGCGCTATCCTTCAACACTTCGACCAACTGCCCACCTGTGCCAAACAAAATCACCGGCCCCACCTGCGGATCGGTGCTGCTGCCCAAAATCAGGTCATAGCCCCGCCTCGGGATCATCGCCTGCACTGTCACGCCGAGGAAGCCTTCGGCTGTTGAGGGTTGAGGGTTGAGGGTTGAGAGCAAACCACGCTCAACGCTCAACCCTTCACTCTCAACCAGCCTGCGCTCTACATTCTGCCGAATGGCGCGAAAAGCGCGGCGCACGCCTTCGTCGCTGCGCAAATTTAACTCGACGCCGCCGATGTCGTTTTTGTGGGTAATGACGTGCGAGTGCAACTTCAGCACCACCGGATAGCCAATTTGCTGCGCGATGGCGACGGCCTCGTCTTCGTTGGCAGCCACCTGAGTCGGCACCACCGGAATGCCATACGCCGCCAAAATTTGCTTCGACTCATGCTCGGTCAGCAATGTACGCCCCTGTGCGCGGGCCGCCTCAATCACGTTATTGGCAAAATTGGCCGGGGCGCTTTGATGCGACGCAACCACAGCTTGCCCAAACTCGCTTTGCCCGGCCAAAGGCGCTTTCATCTCTGGCATCGGCGTTTCATACAACCCGCGCAGGTTTTCGCTATAGCGCCACATATAGGCAAACACGCGGGCGGCGGTGTCGGGGTAGCCAAAAGTCGGGATACGCGCCTGATTGAGCACATGCTCGCCCTCCGCCACGCCATGCCCGCCCATCCAGCTTGCCAAAATAGGTTTTGTGCCTTTGGCGAAAGGCAGCAACACATTCGCAACTTGGGTCGGGTCAATGCGAGCCTGGGGCGACAAAATGACCAGTGTGCCATCGCTGGCGGGATTGTTTACCGCGGCCTGCACCGCCGCGCCAAAGCGCTCTGGCGTGGCATTGCCCAAAATATCAATCGGGTTGGCGTGGCTCCAATCGGCGGGCATCACTTGGTCGAGCGCCACATGCGTGTCGGGCGACAGCGGAGCCAGTTCGCCGCCATTGGTAATGAGTGCATCGGTCGCCAACACGCCCGGCCCCCCCGCATTGGTCACAATGGTCAAACGCGGCCCTTTCGGGCGCGGCTGTTTGCCCAGCACCTCGGCCATATAAAACAAATCTGACACCGTATGCACCCGCAACACCCCACAACGGCGAAAGGCCGCATCCAGTGCGTCGTCGCTGTCGGTCAGCGTGCCGGTGTGCGAGGCCGCCGCCTGTGACGCTTCGCTCGTGCGCCCGGCCTTCAGCACAATAATCGGCTTGCTCAGCGCCACCTCACGCGCTGCCGACATAAATGCCCGCATCGTGCTGCGGTCATTCCCCACCGTCTCCATATAAATGACGATGCTGTCGGTGTTAGGGTCTTCGCCCAAATAATCAATTAGCGGCCCCCAGCCCACATCCAGCATCGCCCCCACCGAGATGAAATGGCTAAACCCCACGTTTTCGCGGAAGCTCCAATCTGTCTCTTATACACATCT
>JAHBAL020000217.1 GCA_018500105.2 Anaerolineae bacterium | reverse complement strand
AGATGTGTATAAGAGACAGGTCATAGACCATACGCCGCGTGTCGAATATGTCATCGTCAGCTTTATTTTGTCGGCCTCCACCAATATCGGGCAAGCGATTGCGCCCGTGCTGAGCGGGTTTATGCAGCGCAATTGGGGCGGCTGGGATGGCCCATTCATCACCGCGATTGTGCTCTACACTTTGGCGGCGGCTGTGTTTGGCTGGCTTATGTCTCGGCACGATAGCCAGCCGTCAGTAGTCAATAGTCAGTAGTCAGTAGTCAGTAGCCAGTAGTCAGTAGCCAGTAGCCAGTAGCCAAATGATGCAAAGTCTGTCATCTTGCCGCTTAGTTCTTAATTCTGAACGCTTAACGCTGTCGCGCCTGCACCCACAAATTGCCCAAGGCCGTCGCCTCAACCGCCCCCGCCAGCACCGGCTTGCCGCTGGCTTGCGCCATGAGTGAATTGAGCAAGGCGTTTTTCGAGCCGCCGCCAATCACGCGTACCCGATCAATCTGTTCGCCGGTCACAGCCTCAATCTCGCGCAGCACACTCGCACACGTTGCCGCCAAACTATTAAACACACAGCGAGCGATATCGGCCACTGTTTGTGGCACAGCTTGCCTAGTTTCGTCGCACATGGTTTGCACCATCTGAATCATCGAAGCTGGGTTGAGCAAACGCCCGTCTGTCGCATCAATGGCGCTGGCGCAAGTGCTGGCTGCCGCCATTGCCGCCAATGCCTCATAGCTCAGCGACTGGCCCGCCCGCGCCCACTCGGCCCGACATTGCTGAATGAGCCACAACCCCATGACATTTTTGAGCAAGCGAATCGTGCCATTCACACCGCCTTCATTCGTCATGTTGAATTGCAGCGCTTGCGGCGTGATGACCGGCTCGGCACGAGTAACGCCCACCAGCGACCATGTGCCGCTCGAAATATACGCTTCGTTGCCCTGCGCTGCCGACGCAAATATATTGGCCGCCGCGACTGCGCTCGCCGTGTCATGTGTGCCAACAGCAATCACCTCGGCCCCGTGCAAACCGGTCTCGTCGGCTACGGTGCGGCGCAGCTTGCCCAGCCGCGCCCCCGGCAAGGTGGGCGGCAAAAATAACGACCTCGGCACATCAATCGCATCCAACAAAGCCCCGCGCCATTGCCCTGTTCGCATGTCGAGCAATTGGGTCGTGCTGGCATTGGTATATTCGTTAATCGCCTCGCCCGTCAGCCACAAATGAAACAAATCTGGCATCATGACAAAGCGCTTGGCCCGCGCCAACCCTTGCGGATTCTGCGCACGTTCGGCCATCAATTGATACAGCGTATTAATCGCCATAAATTGAATGCCAGTGTGGTTAAAAATGGTTTCGCGTCCAATCTCAGCCATCGCTCGCTCAAGCATGCCATCGGTGCGATGGTCACGATAGGTGATCGGGTTGCTCATCAGCTCGTCACGCTCGTCGAGCAACGCATAATCAACGCCCCATGTGCAAATGCCAATCGTGTCAATTTGCCCGTACTGAGTCGCCGCCGCCCGCATCCCGTGCTTGATCTCGCGCCACAGCCCCAGCGCATCCCAATGCACATGCTTGCCTGCCTGCACCCCGCCATTGGCAAAACGATGCACTTCGTGCATGTGCATCCCGTCATCGTGTGGCTCGCCTACCACCACACGCCCACTCTCGGCCCCAAGATCAATTGCTAGATGTTTCATTGGCAAATTTAGGATCGTTATCAGTAATCATTTCCGCTATCCAATAAACGGGCTGCGGTCGCATATTGCGCAGCATCTTCTGTTGGCATAATCTTGCGCATTTCCGCCAAAATCATGTCCCGCGCCATCATAAACATTTCGGCAGATAATGTTGTTGCTGCGCCTTCTGGCACATTTGGGGCCACTCGAAGCCACAGCTTTTCATCGCGTTGCTCAAACCGCAATGCACGAATCGCTCTACGGATTTTGTCTTCTAACGACAACGGCGTTGTTGTGAAAAATTGATCTAGCACAGTTATATCCATAAACCTCACTCAATTAAACCACAAACTCAGCGCAAAAACGCCTCTACTAACCCACCATCCACCGTAATAATCTGCCCGGTCGTTTGACGCAACTGACTGGTGAGCAGCAAATAAATTGCCTCGGCTTGGTCGGCGGGGGTGATGGGCGTTTTGAGCAAGGTGCGCTCGGCGTAAAAACGCGCCAATTTGTTGCGCAACGCCTCGGTATCCTCGCCTTCGTCAAATGCAATCTCATATTTGATCAACGACGCAATCACACGATCACGCGGAAACATGGCGCTACCCTGCACAACGGTGGCTGGCGCAACCCCATTCACCCGCACCAATGGCGCAAGCTCAACCGCCAATTCGCGCACCAAATGATTCGCGGCGGCCTTGCTGGTGTCATAGGCAACACTGCCCTTTTTCGCCACCACCGCGTTGGCGCTGGTGGTAATGACAACATTGGCGGGCAGTCCCTGCGCTCGCCACAAGTTCGCCGCCTCATCAGCCGCCAAATACGCCCCGGTGACATTGATGGCGTAAGTCGTGGCCCAACGCTCGTCTGGAATATGACCGGTTTTGTCGGGCGAGACAAAAATGCCAGCCGTGACAACCAACGCATCCAACCCGCCATAGGCCAGCGTAATATCGGCCAGCATTTGGCGCAAGGTGGCGCGGTCGGTCAAATCTGCGGCCAAGGCGATGGCTGGGCCGCAATTTGAGATGCCCGTGCCTGCCTGCCCGATACCGTGCCCGCGCAATTTGACAATTTGCTCGGCAGTGGCCTGTGCGCCGGCTAAATCACGATCGGCGCACACCACATGCGCCCCCTCACGCGCCAGCCGCAGCGCCGCCTCGCGCCCAATGCCGCTGCCCGCGCCCAACACACACAGCACCTGCCGCGAAAGTTCTTGCTCCGGCGGCATTCGGCGCAATTTGGCTTCTTCGAGCAGCCAATATTCGATGTCGAACGCCTCTTGCAACGGCAAGGCGCTATAGCCTGCGTCACGGTCAAGCGCCTCGGCCCCGCGCATCACCTCGATGGCACAATTGTAAAATTCGGCAGTCACGCGGCTTTCGCTCTTGTCTTTGCCGAATGCAATCATGCCCACCCCCGGAATCAGCACCACCGTCGGGTTGGGGTCGCGCATGGCGGGCGAATCGGGGTGTTTGTGCGCTGCGTAATAGGCAGCATAATCGGCGCGATACTGCGCCAGCCCCGCCGTCAATGCCACCTTGAGCGCCGTAAGATCGCGGCTCGCCGGATTCCAATCCACAAACAAAGGCTTAATTTTGGTGCGCAAAAAATGGTCGGGGCAACTTGTGCCCAGCCCAGCCAGTCGGGCCGCGTCGGCGCTGTTGGCAAAACGCAAACTTGCGGTGTCGGCGTGCACCGTCGCAATCATACGCTTATTGGCGCTCACTTGCCCACGCAGCCAAGGCAGCAATTCGACCAGCAAGGCATTGCGTTCGGCTTCGGGTAACGCCACATAGCGCTGCCCACCAAAGGTCATCTCACCCTTGTCGCGCTTTTCAATCGCCTCGGCGGCGCGTTCGATCAATTCACACGTCAACGTATAACACGCCTTGTCATCGGCGGCCCAGTTGATGAGGCCATGTTTGCCCAATATCACGCCTTTGGCACCAGGATGGGCGGCGCACACCTCAGCCAATTTCACCCCCAAATCAAAGCCCGGGCGTTGCCATGCCAAATAGCGCACCTCGTCGCCGTAAATTTCGCGGGTCAATTGCTCGGCATTGGCGCTGGCGGCGATGGCAATGACTGCATTCGGGTGCATATGGTCTACACAGGCGTGCGGCACAAAACCATGCAGGGGCGTGTCTATGCTGGGCGCACGCGGGTTTAGGTTGTAAATCGTGTGCGGATACAGCGCCACAAGATCATCTTCGATCTGGCTTTTGGCCCCGCGTGGGGTAGTCGCCTCGTATCGTGCCCGCATCAAATTGAGCTTGTCGAGCCACAGCGAGGCGAAATTGTCGCGCTTGCTGGTGCGCAAATCGCCGCCACTGCCCTTCACCCACAACACCTCGCCCTGTGCGCCGGTCAGGGTGTCGGTCTCGCTGGCCTTGTTCGAGGTGTTGCCGCCGCCGGTGTTGGTAATGCGCGTGTCTGCGCCCAGTTGGTTGCTGCGATACACCAGCCGGTCGAGCGCGTTCATCTTGGCAACGGCTTCGTCATCCCAGTGGAAGTAGAGGTGTTTGAAATTCATCATAAAAAAAGCAGAACAAAAGTGTTAAGGTTGTGTCTCACTAGTATAACGAAATACAGCGCGTCAAATGATGCGTTTTCCATCATTTGACGCGCTGTATTAAATATACAGAAAAATATGTATTCTAATGCCCACCCTGCGCCTTGCGCCACGCCTGATATTCCTCTTCGGCATCGGCACGCAACGGGTAATACTTGCGCAAATCGCCGCCTTGCGACAAACGCATGCGCGAAAATTCTTCCCATTCGGCATGATGGCTCGAATGCTCTAACACTTGCTCGGCCAACCCAATTGGCACAACCGCCACACCGTCATCATCGGCCACAATAATATCGCCCGGCATAATGGTCACGTTGTTCATGGCAATCGGCACATTCACCGCCCAAGGCATCAGGTTGGTTTGGGTATGATAGTTCGGCGTTGTGCCTTGCAGCCACAACCCCAGCCCCAAATCTTTGGCTTTGGGATAATCGCGAATACAGCCATTGATGACCACGCCAGCCCCACCCTTGCCCCTGAAATAGGTCAACATCATTTCGCCAAAAATACCGCTGCTCATATCACCCCGCGCATCTACACACACAATATCGCCTTCTTGGGCAAAATACAGCACATGCCGATGCAGTTGCTTTTCGGGGTCAGTATATTCGCTTTGTCCATACAAATCTTCGCGCTTGGGCATAAATTGCAAGGTCAATGCTGGCCCAGCCACCACCACACCCCGTGTCCACGACACCGGCCCGACAATATGCGCATTGCGCACACCTAGCTTGCTACACTCGGCGCTCGCAGTCGCGCTACCAATCTCGGCAAATGCCTTCACTAATTCTTTCGATGGTCGCTTGATATCTGAAATATTCATAATTTTTTTAATGAGTGATTGAGCGAATGATTAAATGAGTAACCAGCCAATCTATTCAGCTAGTCATACTATATGATAGCACCAAAACAAAAGGAGGTGAAAATTGCCGAAATCATTGAAGGCCGAAGTTACGCTGCGTCTTTAAAATCGTAAAAATTGCCGTCAACGCGCCAGCGCGTGCCATCGGCATCGCAAACAAGGAAATTGCCCTCGCGCCGCAGCGCTGCGCCCGACTTGGGGCTGCGAAAAATTGTCTCGCCGACCAAATGCGAGGCATCTACGCCCCCCTTGACATGATTAAGCGTAAAGACGCTCGGCGCATACAACGGCGCAACCGACTGCAATGTCTTGTCAATGCTCACCATCGTCTCAAGCGGCAGCGTGCGTTTGAGTGCGCCCACCCGCAAATACGACACCGGAATGCGTTGCTCGGTGACAAAACCGACTTCCGCCAACTGTTCGGCCATCCACTGCGGATGAAAATCAAAATTAAGCTTGACAAACTCAACCGGTTCTGGCGCAAATGGACTCCAATCTTGTTTACGCAGCGCATACCGCGCCATCGCCTTCAAATTGCGTTTGTTGGCAAATTCGAGGATAAACGTGCTGCCAGCCGCCAACATATAGCGAATTTGCTTGAGCGCGGCAGGCACATCGGCCATGTGGTGCATGACGCGAATCATCAACGCCGTGTTAATCACACCTTGGGCAAATGGCAATTCATACACGCTGGCCGCCACAAACTTAAATCGCGGGTCATGGCCCCACATTTCACGCGCCTGTTCGAGCAACGAGCGCGAATAATCGAGCAAAATAATCTCGTCGTAACCGCGATACATCTCGCCCAGCCGCCCGAAACCCGCGCCAATCTCAATAATGCGGCGACCCTTCGGCGGTAAAAATTTGGCGATGGCGACCCGCTCCACCGCATCTTCATAAGCACGGTCGGCATTTTGCCAAAACCGCTGTTTATAGTCTGAACCTTCGTAATCACAAATCATTGTAAATTTTGGATTTTGAATTTTAGGTTTTAGATTTTAAGAGAAGTTAGCACACAATCTAAAATCCGAAATCTAAAATCTAAAATTTAAGTTATGGAAACCACGCCAAGCGGTCATTTTGCCAACTGGGGGCCGTAGCACCAAGGTCGGCTACCTTTCGCACATTGCTGCCGTCGGCATACATCACATACAGCGCCCAAACGCCGTCTTTGTTACTGACAAAAGCAATGCGCCCGCCATCGGGCGACCACACCGGCAACCCCGAACTGGCGCGGAAACTGGTCAATCGGCGAAATTGCCCGCTCATCGTTACGGTATAAATCTCCCATGCCCCATCCTGATTTGACATATAGGCGATTTCGCCGCCATGTGGTGACCAGCGCGGCGCAATATCGGCAGCCGAGTTGCTCAGCCGCAACACCTGCCCCGGGCTGTCGGGATTAATGACATGCAACCCGCAACTGCTGTTAAAACAGCCTTGAAAGACAATTTGACCAGTCGGCCCCCACGATGGATATGTGCCTGCCACCAACGGCGCGGGCGTGCCACCCGTATTTGGCACAATATAAATTGTGCCATTTTGCACATAGGCCACACGCCGTCGGTCGGGTGAAAAGGTGGCCCATGCGCCGACGGTGCTAAAGGGATTGGCAACCCGCAAGATAGACACACCATCGGTGCGATACCAAAAACCGCCGGCATTGTAGAAAATATTGCCGCCGATCGAGGTTCCGCTCGCCATCGGGGTGCTGGCTGCCGCTGGGGCGCTAGAAACGCCGCCACCGTTGGCGCAAGATTGTTGCATGTTAAGCAGTTTTTGCTCTAACTCAGACGTTTTGAACAATTGCAACGCGCCAGCGTAGCGTTTTTCGGCAGTACACCAGTCTTGCAATTCGGCCATTGTGTCACCGGCCCGTTTATACGATTCAAACAAGCGCTGTGCCACATCTCGAAAACGCGGCGACAACGTGTAAATCTGCTTAAAACGCTCGATTGACTTCTCCCAATCCGCCCCATACACATACAAGGCCGATTGATATAGGCTAGTCAAATAGCGCTCAATCTCTTGGCCTTGCTCGAGCGGGCGAATCGCCGTTGCCAAATCCAAATCAAACAAACCCGCTTCTAACTCGCCGCGACCAAGCCGCTGAAACCCACGTGTGGAATACGCTTTAAATAGCGCATCGTCCACCGTAGTGCGTTCGGCAGTGGTCAGGGTGGCTGAAATAGCCCTGAGCTGCATCCCCACAATCACCACCGTATCCCATTCTTTGCGGGTTACGACCGTTTGCAGCACCTCGATTTGCTTGCCGCGATCAGGCGGCAAAGTCGGCACAATGGTCGGGGTCGGCAACACTACGCGCGTTTGAATGGCTTGCGTGGTCGCCAATAATTCTTTCGCACTGCGATTGCTCGGCTGAAATTGCAACGCCAACTCAAAGTTACTTTGTGCCAAAGCCAAATTTCCGCTTCCGTAGGCCGCAATCCCACGCTCAAACCGAGTGAGGGCATAGGCATCGCGGTTCTTAATTTGCGCCGATTCTTCGACCGCTTGGCGCTCGCTCAACCCAGCACGCGCACCAAAATAGCCAGCTCCGCCGATCATCATCAGCATTAAGCCAGTGAAAAGGGCTAAGCCGACCGCCTTCGCCCCCACCTTTCGGCGGTGCGACGCAGCATTTTGGGCAACTGTTGACGGCTCGACGGCAGACATTCTAATGAATTATACGAGAGTCAAAGTTGGTTACGCTTTACAACCTGACGCATAAACGGCGCTGAGCCTACGATTGATCTACGCGACCCAAGTGGCGAAATGATAAACCACCACCCCCGCCCACATCAACGAGTCAATTCGGTCAAACGCGCCGCCTTGGCCGGGGATAAGTGTGCCAGAATCTTTGGCATTGGCTTGGCGTTTAAACATAGATTCGGCCAGATCACCCAACGTGCCGAGTGCGCCGACCAAGCCCGCCGCGATGATCGCTGGCCCCATGCCGAGCGGCGAAATAAAACCAAGCAGCAAGCCAAACAACGCGCCCGCTGCCACCCCACCAAGATAGCCTTCCCATGTTTTCTTTGGGCTGAGTTTGGGCGTTAGCTTGTGTTTGCCAATAGACTTGCCGACAAAATACGCGGCGCTGTCGGCGATCCAAGTCGTTCCGATGGTCAGCACCAGCCACCACCAACCGTTACCCAGTTCGCGCACTGCCGCCAAATTGCCGCCGCACCAGCCAATGTATAGCCCGCCAATCACGGCCACGCCCCAATCGGCAATCGGGTGTTCGCCACGATACCGCATTTGCCACGCCACTGTGCCCAGCAACAACGCCGAAATCGCCAAACCCGACCATGCCTGATTGGGAAATCGCGCCAACACAAACCCAATGGCAAATGCCGGCAATGCGATTTCGCTGCGCACTGCAAAGCCACTGGCTCGCATCAAAACCACCATTTCGCGGGCAGCCAGCAGCGCTACGACAAAAACGAGCGCCGAAAACCACCAGCCACCCAGCCAAGCCGTCAGCACCGTTGGAAAAAAGACAAACACGGCCCCGATACTGCGCCGCGATAACGAACTGTTATTCTCGAAAAGGGGTTTGGAATTGCTAGCCACGATAGCGATTTTACCCGCGATTTTGAAAAACAAAACCGCCCATTTTTGCGGCTGGCAAAAATGGGCGGCCAAGTCAGGCGATTTCGAACAGGGCTACTACTTAGCCATTGCCTTGAGGGCTTTGACCGAAATATACACTGTTTGCAACTTGCCATCAATCACCATACGGCGACGTTGCAAATTGGGCTTCCACGATCGTTTGGTTGCATTCAACGCATGTGAGCGGGTTTGACCCAAGCTCTTATGCTTACCGGTAATAACACACTTTGCCATCTAAAAATACCTCATTCCTGCCCTGTCATCATCTTTGTCATGCTGGGCTATATTTTGCGGGTCGAGATTCTACCACAAAACAATGGCATAATTTCGTATTATGTTAACGCTAACAAACGCTCAGCTTAAATCGCAAGCCCAACTACAAACCCGTTTAGTCCACATGCACCTCGACGATATGACACACGCCGAATCGTGCATTGCGCCGGTTGGCGGCAATAGCGCCAATTGGGTGCTGGGGCATCTCATTGTCAGCCGCGACGAAATTATTGGTCTGCTAGGCGGGCAGCGCGGTCAAAGCGCCGCGCTCAACGCCCGCTATGGCGCTGGCAGCCAAGCCATTGCCGCCGCCGCCGATGATGTGGTGGATTTGGCGACGCTGCTCACGCTGTGGGACGAGCAAGCCCCACAACTCTATGCACAAATTGAGGCCGCCACCCCCGAACTGTATGCCCAAGAGGTGACGCGCCGCGATGGCTCGAAAACCACACTCAGCGCCCGCATCGCCTTTTATTTGCTCTTTCACGAATCGTTCCACTTGGGTCAATTGGAATATACACGCCATGCGGCGGGCAAACATGCGGGTTTGATCTAAATGAGCGCCCCATCGCCTTGGCCTTTTCCTAGGCCGCAAGACAGCATTGCCCACTATACCGCGTATCGAGTGGATAAGCCACCGCACATAGATGGCAAGCTCGATGAGGCGTGTTGGCAATGTGCGCCGCGCTCGCCGCGTTTCGCCGATCTGGTGAATGGCTCGCGTGCCATTCACGACACCCGCGCCGCCGTATTGTGGGATGACGATTATTTGTATGTCGGCTATTGGGTCGAGGAACCATTTGTGCAGGCACGGCTGACCGAGCGTGACGCACTCATCTACGAGGACAACGACGTCGAGTTGTTTGTGGCTGGGGCCGATGCCTACTATGAATTTGAGATCAACGCCTTTGGCACAATTTACGAAGTGTTTTTTGTGTGGGAGGAGGCATATGAGCGGGCAGGCTATGCGAGCCGCCCCGAATTTGCCCGCACCGCCGACGGCGCACGGACTTTCGATGGCGTTGGCTTTCGCCCACACCCACGCGGCCCCCGCCTCGGTTTTTGGGGTTGGGATTTTGCGGGCTTGCGCAGCGCGGTGCATATTGATGGCACAATCAACGACAACCGCGACCGAGATCGCGGCTGGACGGTTGAGCTGGCGCTGCCTTGGCACGGCTTCAAGGCGTTGGCTGCGCCCGATGGTCGTGCATTACCCCCGCGTGAGGGCGACATTTGGCGCATGGATTTCTCGCGTTTCAATCAATACAAGGCCGCCCCACCCGCCCAAGATTCTGGCGGCTGGGCATGGAGTCCGCACGGGGTGTGGGATTCACACATCCCTGAATTGTTCACCAAAGTGCAGTTTTCGACCCAAATCGTGACGGCGCTGCCAACAAGGTAAAGCGGTGCGAATGCAAGGCTGTTCAAAAGTCAGCACTTCACTTAACTCGTCATCTCCGCGAAAGCGGAGATCCATAACGAGGCGGGTCAAAATGCGGCAAACCAGTCAAACTACACCCATCTGGTTATAGATTCCCGCTTTCGCGGGAATGACGAAACGACT
>JAHBAL020000508.1 GCA_018500105.2 Anaerolineae bacterium | reverse complement strand
GGCATCATTTGATGAAATTGCTATGTTTTGAGCCGACCAAGTTATGGATCTCCGCGTTCGCGGAGATGACGGTTTAGAATGCGGCTGACTTTTGAACAGACTTAAATCAACGCTCTGAACCATCAGAGCGTTGATCACTATTCGCCCTGAGACACCTTACGCATCGGGGTTTGGAGTTTGCGATAAAAATAGCTGAGCGCCAGCAACGCAACACCCATAATCGAGAATACGATCATCTTCGAAAATAGGTCGGTTTCGGACAGATCAACCAAGAAGATTTTGGCGATCATAATGGCTAAGGTAACAAAGCCAATGCTCCGCCACACAGCGTTGGTATAACGCAGGCCATACACAATCAATATGAGCGCGGTCATCCCCAATGTCAATGTTGCCCAAATGGCCTGTTCGGTGAGATAAGCAACCGCCCAATTCAACAAAATCAAGGCCGATAAAACAGCAAGCAGAAAGACCGCCTTAGCCAGTTTATCATCGGCAGCGCGATACAGCCATGCCACACCCGCGCAGATCAATGCAAACCCAAACATTAGCCCGCTGAGTATTTCGGGTGACAAAACATCGGTATCGAGCAAACAAAGTTTGGCGACTGCGACAACAAGGGTAAGCAAACCAGCCACTTGCCATAGCACGGTCTTGCGATAAAAGCTAACGACCACGATTGCTAACCCCACAATGCCCCAACTGGCGGTGGTAAGGATGTGCTTGTAGCCAAATTGATGCACGAGTTGGCCGAGCCAAAACACCCCCAAGGCGTAGGGCACGCTGGCATAAACTGCGTAATCGCTGCGTTTGGAAAGCAAATTTAAGTCACTAAACCGTAAGAGTTGGCTATGCACAAACAAAAGTCCAATGCAAATTACTGTAATCCATGTGTTAATACTGTCGAGCAAAAGCTGATATTGCAATTGCATCAAAATCATGAGACCAGCACACAAAGCGCAGATGTGAAATATCACATGCAATAGCTTGGCAGCCGCGCGATTGGATTTGAATGAGGCAATATGCAAAATAAGCGACATGATTACGAGGCCAAACATAACCCATGTATTGCTTTGCGATATAAGATAAATGCCCCATAACCCAAATAAAACACTAAACACACTCGACACATGCCAAACATCGTTTCGATTTTGGGTATATAGATCAATGGCAGCAGCAAGGGCGAACAAAATCGCTATGCCGATAACCTCGAGGCCATAAGCTTGGCTCGCTAACCGAGGCAACATAATGATATCAAAGCTAATCATTTTTGCTGTTGCCAACAGTAAAGTGCAATAGCCTGTGATACGCCATGCACGTTGCTGTTTCCATACACTGATCGCAAAAGTGATCAAACCCAACAACCCAATGCCGAAGCTCGCCAACATAGCGCCATAAGGCCATTCGTTGAAAGCATTCATCAGCCACAAACACAGTAAGCCATAGATGCTGATGAAATATGCACGGCGGACGACTAAATTTGTCTCCCAAAGTGCAGCTAAAATCAGAACGCCGATACCACTTAGCACAGCAATATTGCGCAATAGATCAAAGTTTTGCAGGATAAGGTCTATACTTGTCCACAGAAAAACACTGCCAAGCGCCACATAGATAATCCAGCGTAACGAGGGAGTGAAGGTTTTTGCGCTACGATGCAGCCACAAAAGCAGCACAGTGAGCAGCGAAAGCGCCAACAAAACCCAATCGGGGATAGGGGCAAAGGCGGCAGCGGCGGTGATGAGCAAGATGGCGGTCATCAACACATGCGTCGCAAAATGCACCCGCAATGCCACAATGCGGCCCATTGTCCACACGACTGTTGCGCAAAACAGCGCGGCCCCTAAGGTAAACCAGCCAAATTGTGCGGCTGACATTTTCCAATTGATGCCCGTTGTGACGATGGTAAGCGCAACACTGCCCAACGCTAAAAGCTTCGTATCTGCAACAAGATTAGGCCACGTGAGTGGCTGCAAGTTCACACGATTAGAAATTGGCTGCAAGACCAACCATCGGCGCAAAATGGGCAGTGCCCAAAACACAAATAGCATAAAAACAATAAATAGCTGCACAGCCATTGAATAGCCTTGAGAAATAGCGGCAAAAACTGGGATGAGACTGGCGCTGATCGCCGCAGACCAAAGCAATACTTGCCAACCACGCCACATATACAGCATCGCCGCACAGCCAATCATGAGGGCGTTATACGCCAGCCACGCCGAAACATCACCATTGCCGTTACTGAGTGTCACTGGGGTAAGCAAGCCGCCCGATAAAGCGATCACTGCGAGGGTGACACTGTTGTTCCGCACCGCCAATACATAGGCAAAAACAGTTACAAGGGTCATGAACGCGAACGCAACCGGATAAGAGACAAGATCATAAAACTTTAATGAAGCATAACCCGTGATGAAAAAAGTGACAATCCCACCCGCCATCAATACTTGGGGGAAGGCAGTTTCGCGCAAATTGCTCGATGTATCAGAGACGCTATCGGCTTGCATGGCTTTGACATTCAGTCGCAGTCCCAACCCAAGCATAAGACCGCCAACCAATAGCCCGGCGGCGACTCGCAAAGGCGGCACAACCCAGCCCAACTCGATGGCATAATTAAAGAAGAACGCAATCCCGAAGAGTAGCAAGGCAATACCAATTTTGTTTAACCAAAATTCACCCGTTAACCAGTGCGCAGGGATCAATGGCTTGGCGGGCGAACGCAGGGCCGCAACTTGTGCAACAGTTGAAGCCGGTTGCGCTGTAGGGGCTGGCGATACGACGCTCGTCACCCGATGTGGCAGCGCAGTTTGCGCCCCCATTGCCGCACTTTCAACAACATCAATACTGGGCGAATGAATCACAGGTAATTGGGTGGGCACAGCGGGCAGATTAACGACCGGCTCAACATTTTTAACGCTAACGGTTGTTATTGCCACTTCGGGCGCAGTCCGAACGGTTGGCAACGTCGCCGCTGGCGGCAGCGGCTTCTCAGCCCCCACTTTTTCGGGCCGTGATGGCTTTGGGGGTGGCGTATCTGTCTTGGCAATGTCAATTGGGTGATGACTTAATATCTGGCTAATCTGTGCCTGCATCCCAGTTACCCGTTCATTTAAGGCATCAAATGCTACGGCGAGACGCAAATCAAGTTTGCAGTGCACGCAAAAACTCTGATCTGCGTGATATGGCTGATCACAAGCAGGGCAAATAAGTTTTTTCATGCCCTTAACAATAGACAGCGAGCGTTAAATTATCGCTAAATAGCGTTATTTTCTGGTGTTATACCAACCGCTTAATCAAGTTAGAATAAACCAAGCACATAAATTGCCGCGTCACCCCGAAACGCAGTGAGGGGTCTTTGCATATCCACGAGGAATCTGCTCTATTGCCACACAAGCGCGATAGCGCTAAGGCGCAACCTCAGTCAGATCAACAAACACCCGCAGGTCTTGATCGGGTTTGATACCCAAGGCGGCATTTCCGGCTGCGCCATAGGCTAGGCTGGCCGGAATCAATAATTCACGCGAGCCGCCAGCCTTCATCCCTTTCATGCCGTCAAACATACCCGTGATCAATGCGTTACGATTATAAGCAAGGTTGAGCAAGAGTGTGCGGGTTTGGTTGGCACAGACGCTATTGGGCGGGCATTCTGGCTCTGGATAGGGCATGATCGTCACAGCAGTTTTGATGGATTTACCCTCAATCAAGATTGCACCCGATCCAGTAACTCGTTCAATCACACGCAGGTCGGTCAACCGCGCCGCTGGCCGGTTTCCACGCGCTATCGCTGTAGCGGTGGCGGTGGGCGTTGCTGGCTGGCTAGTGGGGGTGGCGGTGGGCGTGCTGGTGGATGCGGTCGTTGCGGTGGCGGTCGCCGTCGCAACTGCAACAGGCGTATTGGTTGAGGTCGCAGTCACCACCACGACAAGTGGCGTATTGGTTGGGGTCGCGGTCACCACCACGACGATAGGCGTATTGGTTGGGGCGGTGGTTGGCGTTGATGCCACGGTTGCCACAACCACAGGCGTGTTCGTTGGGGCCGATGTCGCAGTCGCTTGCGGTGCGGGGGTATTCGTGGGCACATCGGTGGCGGTGGCGAGGGCTGCAGTAGGCGCAGATGTCGCGCTGGCAACCGCCGTTGCTTGCGGTGCAGGGGTGTTTGTTGGCACAGAAGTCACGGTAGCAAGCGCCGTCGCTTGTGGCACAGGGGTGTTTGTTGCCGCAATCGTGGCGGTGGCTGCTGCGGGGGCGCTTGTTGCTACCGCTGAGGCGGTGGTTGGACGCGGGGTCGCGCTGGCGGCAACAATTGACCCGCCGCTTGGTCTTGTCGTGGCGGTGGCATTCGCGGCTGGCGCGGCTGGTGCAGCAGTCACCAACACCGTGACAATAATCGGAGCGGCTGTTGGCACAGGGGTTAGCG
>JAHBAL020000073.1 GCA_018500105.2 Anaerolineae bacterium | reverse complement strand
TGGGCTCGGAGATGTGTATAAGAGACAGGTTATGGGATGGGTGGGAAACAGAAGTGGGGAAGTTATCTGGGAATTTTGGATATCATTTTTATCCGCCTCTCTGGGCCAAAAATGATGCTGCTCAGATACGATCTAAAAAAATAGTTCCCATAAAAGAATTATGGGGTCTCCATACAAAAATCATAAGCTGACGAAATGGACGAAGAGGTATAACTAATATGAAGTGCCCCCCTAAAAATGGAGTCGGAGATAATGGAAAAAGAGATGAAAAACCGATCCAATTACAGTCAAGAATTTAAAGACCAAGCAGTGAAGTGACCCCCTAAAAATGGAGTCGCTGTTTGCAAAATCATGCAAACAGCCCCCCCATTTTTAGGGGGTCACTTCATTTTCAATTTTAAATTGATTACCCCAATGTCGCAACGCGCGATTTCTTCGGTTTGTCTTCTTTCAGGTTGCCGGTGACGGCGTAAATGACGCGCTCGCACAGGTTGGTGGCGCGGTCGCCGAGGCGCTCGAGGTTGTGGGCCACAAATAGCAAATTCATGGCGCGTGAAATGGTGCGGGCGTCTTCGCTCATATAGCTCACCAATTCGCGCAAAATTTGCTTATACAGTTCGTCCACTTCTTCGTCTTGGGTCTGCACATCGCGTGCCAGCTCGACATCCGACTTAACATAGGCATCAAGGGCGCGGTGCGTCATATTGCACACGATCACTTGCATGCGCGGAATGTCAATGAGCGGCTTGAGCAGCGGTTCGTCAATGCTGCGAATGACGATCTTGGCGATGCCGTTGGCATAGTCGGCCATGCGCTCAAGCTCGACCGCCATGTGGGTGGCGGCGATGATTTTGCGTAGGTCGCTCGCCAATGGCTGCTGGGTGGCGATGCATTGGATGCCGGCTTCTTCGATATCGAGGCGCAACTGGTCTACGAGCTTTTCATCGGCACGCACTTCGCGGGCCAGATCAATCTTGCGCTCTTTTAGCGCCCGCACGGCTTTTTCGGTCATTGACTCGACCAAGCTGCCCATGCGCAAAATGTTGTCTTGCAATGCGTTTAATTCTTGATCAAGGATAGGTCGTTTTGCTGGAATCATTTGGATTTTAGATTTTAGATTTTAGATTTTAGATTTTAAGATGATCAAATCTAAAATCTAAAATCCAAAATCTAAAATGAATAGATGGGTTTAACCAAATCGGCCTGACACATAATCTTCGGTGCGTTTGTCACGCGGGTTGGTGAAAATCCGTTTGGTTTCGTCAAACTCGATCATTTCACCGGCCCGATCAGCCCGCATCATCATCATGACAGTATAGTCGCTGGCGCGTGAGGCTTGCTGCATGTTGTGCGTCACAATCATAATGGTATAGCGTTCCTTCAGCGTTTGCATCAATTCTTCGATCTTGATGGTGGCGATGGGGTCGAGGGCGCTGCACGGCTCGTCCATCAGCAGCACATCGGGCTGCACCGCGATGGCGCGGGCGATGCACAAGCGTTGCTGTTGCCCGCCCGACAAGGCCGTGCCTGATGATTTGAGTTTGTCTTTCACTTCATCCCACAACGCCGCGCCGCGCAAACTTTGCTCGACAATGCTATCTAGCTCAGGCTTAGAGATGCGCGAATTACCCAGCCGCACCCCATACGCCACGTTGTCGTAAATGGATTTTGGGAAGGGGTTGGGGCGTTGGAATACCATGCCCACCCGTCGCCGCACCGCAACGGCGTCTACCTCTGCACCATAAATATCTTCGCCATCGAGCAAAACTTTGCCGTCTACCCGCGCCCCTTGCACGAGGTCGTTCATGCGGTTAAACGCCCGCAATAAGGTGCTTTTGCCGCAGCCGCTGGGGCCAATGATGGCGGTAATTTGCCGCTCGTAAACCGGCAGCGTGACATCTGCCACCGCGCGAAATGAGCCATAGAAAATACTTGCCTTCTCGGCCAGCATCTTTTGCTCTTTGGGTTTGGAATTTTGTTTTTGGGGTTGCATGGGAGTGGAAAATGAGTGAGTGAGTGGGAAATGAGTGAATGAGTGAATGAGTGAATGAGTGAATGTGTGAGTTGAGCGTTGAGAGAAATTTCTAATCACTCATTCGCTCATTCGCTCATTCATTCATTCATTCATTTTGAGAATCGGTTGCGCAATAGAATGGCGATCATGTTGAGTGAAAGCAGGGTGACGAGTAATACCAAGATGGCGGCGGCGGCGATGTTGCGAAATTGCTCATCGGGCTGAGCCGTCCACGTATAAATTTGAATGGGTAACGTGGTAAATTTTGAGAATGGGCCGGTTGGGTCACTCACAATAAACGTAGACGCGCCGATCACCACCATCGGGGCGGTTTCGCCCATTGCGCGGCTCATCGCCAAAATGGTACCGGTCATGATGCCGGGCAAGGCTGCTGGCATGATGTGATCCCGAATCGTCTCCCATTTGGTTGCGCCGATGCCGTAACTGGCTTGGCGCAGCGAATTGGGCACGGCGCGAATCGCCTCTTGGGCATTGATGATGATGATGGGCAATACCAACAACGACATGGTTAGCCCCGCCGACAACACAGTGCGCCCATTGCTATCGGTGATGCCAAACATCGCTCCGCTGGTGAACGATTCGAGCGCCCGCACGAATACAAACAGCCCCAACATGCCGTAAATTATGGAGGGCACACCGGCCAAATTGGTGATGTTGGTCTGAATGAGGTCATTTAAACGGCTCTTGACGGCGTATTCTTCGAGATAAATGGCGGCCCCGATGCCGATGGGCAAGGCCAATAACATGGTAAGGGCAATCACGGCCAGCGAGCCAAGAATTGCCACGCGGATGCCCGAATTTTCGGCCACCGAACCCATTGTTTGGGTAAAAAAGCGGCTGTTTATCCACGATCTAAACTCGATTCGCCCTTCGGGTGAGCCAACTTTCAGGCTTTTATTGAGTTTCGCTAATTCGGCATTCATGCCAGCCTGATCAAATACGGTTTGCCACATCGTAAAACTAGTCACGACTTCTTCCTTGATCAAGCGCTCATTGATAATGCCAATAATGTCATCTTTGCTGCGCTCGGCAAATGGCTTTTCCAAATCCATGCGGCGATATGCGCCGCGAGTGAGGCCCTCGTAATCATCGCTGTCGGCGATGCGCTTGACCAAGGCCGCCAAATCATCGCGGCTTAATTGATCGAGCGGGGTCGGCGAGAACGCCGAGGCTTCCATTTCACGCCGCACAATCACATTGCCAAAACTGCGATTAACCACATTCAGCAGCAGCGCGACCAATGCCACGAGTGCGAACAAGGTCGAGCCAAACATAACACTTTGCCCGATTTTGGCGGTGCGATTACGAGATGCAATATTGTTTTTCATCTGTTTTAGATTTTGGATTTTGGACTTTGGATTTTAGATTTGAGTGCTTAGGACTTACGCGAAAGCTTGATTTTCACCACAAAGCACACAAAGAACTCGAAGATTTGTATTGGTAAACCTTTCTTTTCTTTGTGAACTTTGTGCTCTTTGTGGTGAAATGTTTTTAATGCGCGTAAGTCCTATGCGCTAAAATCCAAAATCCAAAATCTAAAATTACTCATACACTTCACGATATTTATTGACAAAATAGCGGCTGAGGAAATTTAGACCCAAGGTCATGAGGAAGAGTGTCAGCCCGACAATGAAAATACTGGTGTAATCAATGCTGTTGTAGTCAATATCGCCGCCGCTGATACGCACAATATGCCCGGCCATTGTCTCGGCGCTTTCAAATGGGTTAAAGGTGAAATTGGGGCCAGCACCCGCCGCCGTCGCCATGATCATGGTTTCGCCCACTGCCCGCGATGTGCCCACGACAATGGCCGCGATCACGCCCGACAACGCAGCAGGCAACACGACCTTGAGGCTCGTTTCTAGCTTGGTTGCGCCCAAGCCAAATGACCCCTCGCGTAGGCTGCGCGGCACGGCCCGCAACGCATCCTCGCTCATCGAGCAGATGAGCGGAATAATCATGATGCCACAGACCAGCCCCGCCGAGGCCATGTTATAAATTTTGACAATATCGGTTCCGAAGATTGACCGCAAGAACGGGGTCATGAAGGTTAGGGCGAAATAACCATACACCACCGTCGGCACGCCGGCCAAAATCTCAAGGATCGGCTTGAGTGTGTTGCGCACTTTGGGTGTGGCGTATTCGCTCAGGTAAATGGCCGCCGCCAAGCCAAGTGGAATGGCGACCAATAGCGCCAGCAACGTAGTCATGAGTGTCGAAGTAACCAACGGCCAAATGCCAATTTCACCGATGTTTGGCGACCATTTGATGCTGGTGATCAACTCAATCGGGTTGATATCGGGTTCGCCAAAAAAGCGCAACGCCTGTGAGCCAAGCGCTAGCACGATGCCGAGGGTGGTAAAAATAGAGACAAAGCCACAAAAGAAGAAAAATGCCTGAATCACATTTTCACCCAGTCGGGTCTTTTTCTTCAGGCTGCGGGGTGGTTTCGATGCAGTCATATGCTTTGCTTAGTTATACCGCGATTGGGTTAAATTTGTGTTAAGCATTTTGGGTTTGGATTGGCGAAAAATCGTCGACGTCGACGTCGACGTCGACGATTTTTCGCCAGTCCAAACTGATATCGTAGACGTGAACGTGAACGTCTACGTTTTCACTCCCATCCTCATCTATACTTCATCCAACCATGAATCACGAAACAATCTCAAAAATCTATAATTTCAGCGGGCGCAATGTGCTCATCACCGGCGGTGCGGGGGTATTAGGGGCCGAAATCGCCTGTGCGTTGGTGGGGTGTGGGGCCAATGTGGCTATCTTGAACCGCACCTTGGCCTCTGCCGAGCGATTATTGCAGCGCATTGAGCAAATGCCAGCCGCTGGGCGCGGGCGGGCCATTGCCGTCACCGGCGATGTGCTCGACCGCGAGTCGTTGGTGCGAGCCGAGGCCACCATTCAGCGCGAATTTGGCAATGTGGATACCCTCATCAACGCGGCAGGGGGCAACCGGCCCGCTGCAACCGTTGGGGTTGATCGCAAGTTTTTTGATGTGCCCGAAGAGGCCTTGCGGTTGGTGCTAGACCTCAATATGTTAGGCACGATTTTGCCCAGCCAAGTGTTTGGGCGTGGCATGACCGAGCGCGGCGAAGGCAATATTTTGAATGTCTCGTCTATGACGGCAGATCGCCCAATGACACGGGTGGTGGCCTATTCGGCGGCCAAAGCCGCCATTGACAACTTCACCCAGTGGTTGGCGGTGCATATGGCGCAAACCTATTCGCCGCGTATTCGCGTCAACGCCATTGCGCCCGGCTTTTTCCTCACCGACCAAAATCGCTTTTTGCTCACCGACAAAGACACGGGTGGGCTGACCGAACGCGGGCGCAGCATCATTGCGCACACCCCCGCTGGCCGCTTTGGCAACCCCGAAGACCTTGTTGGCGCAACGCTGTGGCTGCTTTCCCCCGCCGCCGTCTTCGTCACCGGCATCGTCGTGCCCATTGATGGCGGCTTTTCGGCTTTTAGTGGGGTTTGAGGGTAGGGGGCAGGGTTGCAAAGTTGCAGAGTTGCAGATTGCAGAGTTGCAAAGTTGTAAAGTTGCAGGTTGCAGGTTAAAAGTTACCCCTTGCCACTTGCAACCTCCCACCTGCAACCTGCAACC
>JAHBAL020000292.1 GCA_018500105.2 Anaerolineae bacterium | reverse complement strand
AGATGTGTATAAGAGACAGCTCTAGGGTAGTGGATAGTGATAGTGGATAGTGATAGTTCCGGAATTACTCTCTAGCTACTATCCACTATCACTATCGGCTATCACTATCGGCTATCCACTATCACTATCCACCCATTCCCGCTCAAGTCGAGTGCCGCACCACAAGCCAACCCGGCATACTGGTGTTGGCGGGCGGGGCATCGGGGTTTTCGATCAAGTTAAATAGCATTTGCACAGCAGCCGCTCCCATTTCTTGGCGTGGCTGATGCCAAGTGGTGAGTGCGGGGATGGCAAAAGCCGCCGCATCAATGTCGTCAAATCCCGCCACGCCGATGTCAGTGGAGATGGCAAAGCCGTGCCGATGCAGCACCGCCAACGCGCCAAACGCCATCGCGTCGTTGAAACACCAAATGGCGCTGCGTTGGCGACGCAATTTTTGGTCGTGCTGGCTGAGCAATTGCTCGGTGGCCGCCGCACCGTCTTGCACCCGCCCCTCTGAGCTGTCAATTTGAATGGAAGGCGCAAGCAAGTGCTGTTTGAGCGTGTCGCGCCACGCCTGTTGGCGGTCCGTTTGCGCCTTGCCAGCGCTGGCATTGCCCAAATAAACAATATTTTGATAGCCGCGTTTGATCAAATGCTGCACAATCGCGCAGCCGCCGCCATAATCATCGTGGCACACCGAGTGCCCGCTGTTATCGGCGGCGTGTGAGTTAACCGTCACAATCGGGATATTGGTCTCACGGAAAAGCTGCATATAGCGCGGCCCCTCGCGCCCCGACGACACAATAATGCCCTCGACATTGCGACCCTGAAAACTGCGCACAATCTCAAGCTCGCGGTCAGTATCTTGGGTTTCGTTGCTGGCAATAAACAAACTGTAGCCGCGCCGATTGGCCTCGATCTCGACTTTTTGCGCCACATCGCTGTGAAATGGGTCGCTGAAACGGGTGACAACCAAGCCCAACGCACCGCTACGTTTCGAGACCAATCCACGCGCCGTGAGGTTGGGCGTATAGCCATACTCCCGCGCAATAGTCACGATGCGTTTGCGTGTTTCTTCGCTAATGCGCCCCTCGTTACGCAAAGCGCGGCTTACGGTGGGGTAGCTCACCCCCGCCAATTCAGCAATTTTTTTAATCGAAATGTTAGATTTGGACATGATGTCAATGATCGGTCAGGCTTAGCAAACGTTTGCGCAGGTTAATATATCACTTGCGTGTTTTTTTGTCAATCAGTTGAACAAATATCATGAGCAAACTCTTTTCATTTGCTCATGATATTTGCGCAAATCAGTGATATTATTTGCGCAAATATCATGAGCAAAAACACACAACCTCACAAAAAAGTGCGCGTCGCCATCATCGGCGTCGGCAACTGCGCCAGTTCGTTGGTGCAAGGCGTGCAGTTTTACCAAAACGCCGCGCCCGATGCCTTTGTGCCCGGGCTGATGCACGTTCAATTGGGCGCGTATCATATCCGCGATATCGAATTTAGCGCCGCGTTCGATGTAGATGCCAACAAGGTGGGCAAAGATTTGAGCGAAGCGATTTTTGCCGCACCCAACAACACTTACAAATTCAGCCCTGTGCCACATTTGAATGTGCCGGTGATGCGCGGCATGACCAACGACGGCTTGGGCAAATATTTGTCGCAAATCATCACCGAAGCGCCGGGCGCGGCGGTGGATGTGGCGCAAATTTTGCGCGATACCCAAACCGATGTGGTGGTTAATTATTTGCCGGTCGGCAGCGAAATCGCCACCAAATGGTATGTCGAGCAAGTGCTGGCGGCGGGTTGCGCGTTTGTCAATTGTGTGCCTGTGTTCATTGCGCGTGAGGCAGAATGGAGCCAGCGCTTTGCCGAGCATAATTTGCCCATCATCGGCGACGATATCAAGAGCCAAGTCGGGGCCACCATTTCGCATCGCGCTTTGGCGCAATTGTTTGTGGATCGCGGGGTGCGGATTGACCGCACCTATCAGCTCAACTTTGGCGGCAACACCGATTTTATGAATATGCTCGAACGCGAACGGCTCGAATCGAAGAAGATCAGCAAGACCAACGCCGTGACCTCGGTTGTGCCATATGCGCTGCCTGAGCAAAATGTGCATGTCGGGCCGAGTGACTATGTGCCTTGGCTGACTGATCGCAAATGGGCTTACATTCGGCTGGAAGGCACGACTTTTGGCGATGTGCCGCTGATGGCCGAGCTGAAGCTAGAAGTGTGGGACAGCCCGAATTCGGCGGGGGTGGTGATTGACGCCGTGCGCTGCGCCAAAATCGCGCTAGATCGTGGCATCGGCGGCCCGCTTCTCGGCCCGTCCAGCTATTTCATGAAGTCGCCGCCCGAACAATACCCTGACGACGAATGCAAACGCAAGGTTGAAGCGTTTATTGGGTAAATTTCGTGTTCAAAATTACGAATTACGAATTATGAATTACGAATTGAAACTCATACCCCAAAAATTCGTAATTCGTAATTCGTAATTCGTAATTTCTAAAACCCCATCCGCCGCCCGATGATCTCCTTCATGATCTCATTCGTGCCAGCGTAGATGCGCTGCACACGCGCATCGGCGTAATAGCGCGTAATTGGGTATTCGAGCATGTAGCCGTAACCACCATGCAACTGCACGCAGGTGTCCATCACCTTGCCCTGCAGCTCAGTCGTCCACCATTTCGCCATTGCGGCGGTCTCGGCGCTCAGCGTTTTGGCGTTTAGCGCATCAATGCAACGGTCAATAAACGTCTCGGCGATCTGAATCTCGGTCGCCATTTCGGCCAATTTAAACCGCGAATGCTGAAATTTGCCAATTGGCTGCCCAAAGGCGGTGCGATCTTTACAATATTGCTCGGTCCAACTCAGCGCCGCCTTACTGGCCGCCACCGCGCCCACCGCCACACTCAGCCGCTCTTGCGGCAACATGTTCATCATGTAAGCAAAGCCTTCGCCCTCGCGTCCCAACAAATTCGCTACCGGCACATGCACATTCTCAAAAAACAACTCGGCGGTGTCTTGTGAACGTTGGCCTAGCTTGTCGAGCTTGCGCCCACGTGAAAATCCTTCCATCCCGCGCTCGATCACCAGCAAACTAATGCCGCGATGTCGCTCGTTGGGGTTGGTCTTGACCGCCGCCACCACGATATCGCTCAAAATGCCATTGGTAATGAAGGTCTTGGCCCCATTCACCACATAATGATTACCATCGCGCACAGCGATGGTGCGTAGCGAGGCTAAATCGCTACCGGCATTTGGCTCAGTCATGCCGAGCGCAAGAATTTTTTCGCCGCTGCATACGCCGGGTAGCCAACGCGCCTTTTGCTCGTCGTTGGCGTAGTGGATGAGGTAAGGCAAGACCACATCATTGTGCAGCCCAATACCCGCGCCCGCACTCGCCACGCCCGCCAGCGCAAATTCCTCGCTGATGATGGCCCCATAGCGATAATCGCGCAGGCCCGCGCCATATGGCTCAGGCGCTTCGACGCCGAGCAAGCCTTGCGCACCGGCCTTTAGCCACAGTTCGCGGCTAACCATACCGGCGTGTTCCCACGCCTCGTTATGGGGCAGCATTTCGGTTTCGGCAAATTTGCGCACCATTTGGCGAAACATTTCGTGTTCGTCATTAAAAATGGTGCGCGGCAAAAAAAGGGAATTGGCAGTCATGATTGGGGGCAATTATGCCGCCGATTTCATGCGCTCAAACCAATTTTGCAGGTCAGTCAACGTGGTGAAATCGAGTAATTCATCGGCCAGTTGTTCGAGTTGTGGCACAGCGAGTGCCACAATTTGGGTATGCAGATGAGGGGGTAATAACCCCAATTTGCGTTTGAGCAACCGCAATACGGTCTGCTCCATACCAAATTCGATTCCCTCAGCGCGGCCCTCAGCACGGCCCTCAGCGCGGCCCGTAGTTAAGGCATATTGCACCTCACCAACACGGTCACGGAGCCAAGTCTCGCGGCTTTCCAGCTCTCGCAACTCAACACCCTGCATCCGCGCTAGTTCTAGGTTTTCATAGGCACGTTGAATAACCGGATCGGTCATCAAGTATTCTTGCAGTTTTTGATCTAACATTTCACCCTCCTTCAAAAACAACGCCCACCGATTCTCTTTACGGCTCAAGTCAGCATGTTTGCTGTCAAATTTCGGCAGCTCAACAAACACTAACTCAATATTGTCTGCGCCCGGATACCGCATCCCCGTTGAGGCTTCACGCAAGATAAAATGTGAACGCCAAGATGCCTGTTGTGGAAACAATGTAAAGTTCGCAATGGTTAATCCAATGACACCATGTAAATCTTCGTAATGATTGCCGCGATTTAATTGATTGCCATACACTTTTGCAACATTGTATAAAACACGCTGCGTAAAACTCAGGACATTAACCATTTGCATTTCAATCAATACTTCGTGCCCATTATCGAGCTTTACCCGAACATCTACGTGCGTCTCTTTTTGCGTTTGAGTCTCGCCCGGCACATACGGATTAAGGATTTGTGCGGTTTGAATGCGCTCAACGCCACCATATAGCACCGCGTCGAGAAAACTGATCAACACGTCTTCGTTTTTGGGCGAACCAAACACCCGTTTAAATGCAAAATCCACTCGCGGGTTAAAGTAAACTGGACTCATCTCCCTAAATTATACGTTTTGGTGATGAGAATGACACAGATTCGCCTCAAGCCGCTATGTAAAATAACCCTCGCAACAAGAGGTGACAATGAAAAGAATCGGTTTTCAATTTAAGGTGCGGGCAGATCGGCTGGATGAATACAAGGCGCATCACAAAGCGGTGTGGCCCGAAATGTTGGCGGCGCTCCGAGAATCGGGCTGGCACAATTACACCTTATTTATGCGGCCCGACGGGCTAATTTTTGGTTATTTTGAGACCGAACACAGCCTGCAAACCGCCCAAGCCAAGATGGCCGCCACCGATGTCAACACGCGCTGGCAAAATTTTATGTCGGGGTTCATAGATGCCGATGCCCGCCCCGACGAGACCTTTGTCGAGCTAGAGGCCTATTTTCACCTCGACTAAGCCCAATCGGCCCGTCGTCATTTAAATTGACGTACCATATGACCACGCCATAAGCCAACCAGTTGAGCAATGAATATGAACTGAGTATTATTTTAGCAAATTTTGACCTGTTTGTTGAGCATCGTTTTGTTCATACTCAAGTCAGGTGAGTCGAGTCATGCTTTGAGCCGCGAAAAGCGTGATTAACCCCAAAAGATTCAACAAATCATAAATTAAGGAGTCAAATCAAATGTCAAACGAACAAAATTTTGCAACCGTGCGTGGAATTTACGAAGGCTTTAACACTGGCAATGTGCCACTGTTACTCAGCCTCGTTACCGATGATTTTGAGCTAGTTGATATGGCGCTGGGCTTATCATGGCATGGCAAACAGGGCTGGGGAGAGTGGCTGCAAAATTGGGCCACCTCAATGCCCGATGCACAAACCCGCATTGATTTGATCATCGGGCAGGGCGATACGATCGTCACTGAACATACCGGCGTAGGCACACACACTGGCCCGCTCAATACGCCAGCCGGTCCAATTCCGGCGACGGGCAAAAGGATCGAGTTGAAATTTGCCGAAGTATTTGAAATGCGCGATGGCAAGATCAAAGCTGCGCGGGTTTATTGGGATACCGGAACTCTGATGCGCCAACTAAGCGCGTAAATCATCGTGTAATCGTCAAGTTAACATACAGCAAAATTGAATCACGCCACTTATCGTTGCGCCATGCTTCAATCTCATTGGCACAACTACAGGTGGCGTTATTTATTGCTCGGCTACGCCCTCCTCTTGCTCATCATCACCGGCGCGGCCTATTTACGGCTCATTCCCACCCAGTTGGCGCGAGTGCCACTTTACGATGTGATCGGGCATTTTGTGTTGTATGGCATGGCAGGCTATTTGACCCATCGCGCCGCAAACCGCCGCTGGCTGAAAATGGGGTCTATCGCTTTGCCCTTGGGTGGTCTCATTGTCATGGGCTGCGCCTGTATCGAAGAAGGGTTGCAGTCATTTTCGCCCAACCGCGCATTCGACCTAAAAGATCTGATTTTCAACGGGTTAGGCATCGCCTTTGCTTGTTATCTCGATAAAGCGCTGCACAAAGGCTATACTCAGCCTCATGCTTGAACGCGAACTCAACACATTGAGCATTACCGATTGGCATAAAGCCGAGCAAGTGATTGAACGTATTTGCTTGAAAGAAGGGCTGTGGGTTTCGCTCAAAAATACGCTAAGACAATATCCCGGCAGTGTGCATTGGCATTTTAAACAAGCGGGCGGCCATGCTGGGGTAATCGAAATAACGCTTTGGCCCGATCAAAATCGCCTCTGGTTGAGCGTTCACGATAACCGTGACGCTGATTGGATTCCACAAACCTTCGAGCGACTTGCGGCACAATTGGCCTATTGGTTATGAAATCACCCACTCATTTTTCCGCCGTTTATTTGCTATTTGTGCGCGACGGGCAATTGCTCATGATTCGCCGTTTTAACACCGGCTACGAAGATGGCAACTACAGCGTAGTTGCAGGGCACATCGAAAAAGGCGAATCGCCCACCCAAGCCGCCATCCGCGAGGCCCGCGAAGAAGCCGGCGTCGAAATTACGCCCAATGCGCTCGAATTTGCCCACGTGCAGCACCGTTGGTCAGGCAGCCCGCGTGAATATTGCGATTATTATTTTTGGGTGCGGCACTGGCAAGGCGAACCGCGCAACTGCGAGCCAGACAAATGCGACGACATGCGCTGGGTCTCGCCCAACGACCTGCCACCCAACACCACGCCCTTCGTTCGCCAAGCCATCCGCGCCGCCTTCGACCATGCCACCCCCTACGGCGAATACGGCTATTCAAATTGAGAATGAAAAATTGAAAATTGAAAATGGCACTTTGACACCCTGTCACCCTGTCATCTCACAACCTCAAACCAGTATAATCTTCAGCCGCGTGTCAAATACAGCCCAAACCTCACCCGATACCCCTGCGCCCAATCTCAGCCCCGACGAGATTGTGATTGATTTCGGCAAAATCATCGCCCATATTTTGCGATTTTGGCGACTTTTACTCGCCTGCGCCTTGCTCGGCGGGCTAATTGGCTTTGCTTACACACGCCTATTCCCCACCCCCTACGAAGCAACCGCCACCATCGCACTGGTCAAAACCCGCACCGATATCGAATTTGACCCCAAATTTAAGACTGTCTCACAAGACAGTTTGGGCGGAGCCGCGCCGAGCGCTCTCGACAGCCGCCGCGCCTCGCTGGTAGGATTGGTGCAAAATGGCGTTATCGCCCAAACGGTGGTTAACAAGCTAGGCGACAAACTCGATATCGCCGACCGCAATCCGGCCCGTTTGCTGCAAAAGGTCAAAGGCGAGGCCCCAACCCGCACCGACCTTGTTTCGATCAAGGTGCAAGACCAAAACCCGGCCCTCGCTGCCGCCATCGCCAACGCTTGGGCGCTCGAATATGAGCAATACGTCAACACCATTTACGGGGGCGCACCCGTTGACCTGTCGCAAACCATCAAGGTCGAATATCAACGCGCCGTGCAAGAATACGAGGCCGCTCAAAGCACCTACGAAAAATTCATCGCCAATAGCAAATACGACGAATACTACCGCGTCATCAGCGAGACCCAACAAACGCTCGACGCACTGCAACGTAGCCGCCAAACCGCGCTTTTGGCCTCGCTCGAATCTGAGCAAAAATGGCGGCAAACCGTGCTCGACGCTTACCGAGATGCCCAAGCTCAAAACCGCGTCATCGCCTTCGTCAATGAACAAGACGGCAAACGCGCCGTCATTCACGAACAAGCGCAAGCTCGACTCAAATTGCTCAACACTTATTCAACGGCGCGGGTGAAAAGCCTTGAATGGCTCAATCAGGCTCGCAGTATGCGCCAACAAATTAGCAGCGGCGGCGATGCCGCTGCCGCCACCAACTATTTCGCCCTACTCAGCCTCAAGGCGCAGGTGTATGGCACAACCCTGCCCACCCTGCAATTCAGCAGCCAGCCCGCCACCACCGCCACCAGCCAGTTGGCCGACCTCGACGCCCTAATCAATAGCCTAAACGCTCAAATCGGCAACTATGAACAGCTCATCAAATCACTAGCAACCGATCTGGGCAACGGCAAATTAGACAACAGCAGCCCCATTACCCTCAGTGCCAGCACATTTACCAGCACTTACGCCAACTTATTTGAATTGGGCGACACCGCCAAACTCGGCATCGGCATCCCCACCACCAACTCGTTGGCATTGGCAGCGCTCGAACAAAGCAAGGCACTGGCCCAACTGCGCAATTCATTGGTGGGCAATAGCGTTGTCGCAGATGAGTCAATTTCGGCCTTGCTCGCCACCATGCGCGAAAATCAGGCCAAGCTAGAGCAAGAAATTGCCCAACGCACAAGGCTCGTCCAAGCCCGCGATGTCGCCCGCGACACCTACTCCACCCTCTCACGCAAGCTGGCCGAAGTCTCGATTGCTGCCGCGGTCAATAACACCGAAGTCAAATTTGCCGCGCCCGCTTTAGCACCTGTCAGTCGAATCAGCGCTCAGAATAACTATCTATTGATTGCAACATTCCTCGGCCTGGCTATCGGGCTAATTTTGATGCTTATCTTGCGTTTTAAGCAGGATTCACTCCTTAAATTTTTTTGACAATGCACTGCAAAGATAAGACTTTCGACTTAATATAAGCACAAATGTCCCAGAAGATATCCCCACCATAAATTCTTTAAGGTAAAATTGGCAGGTATCATCGTGAAACAACACAGAATCATTGTCAACTATCACTACGTCAGTCAATATCACTATGGAACTTAATCGCCCTCTCACCGCACGTATCCGCATTCCACAGCCACGTAAGAAATGGATAGAGCGCGCCCGTTGCATTCGAGCACTCGAATCGTCAATGGATTATCGCCTCACCTTAATTACAGCGCCAGCGGGTTATGGAAAAACTGGGGTTTTGTCACAATTCATCCAGCATGGGGGGCAAACCTTTGCTTGGCTGACGCTAAGTGAAGACGAGACTGACGCGCAAGCATTTAGCCGTGCCATCATCACGGCAATTACGCCTCATTTTCCAAAATGCCGCGCCCCAGAAACCTTTCAGGGCGCTCCATTGTCATTAGCCGCTGCTTTGGCCGATGAATTTCTGCTGACCATCCCCGCCCAGCAACAAGTCTGCATTGTGCTCGATGATTTTCATGTCATCGAGTCTTCACAAGCTGTTATTGACTTGCTCAATCGGTTAATCTTGCTCTTGCCTGACAATGTGCGTTTGGTGCTATCGGGCCGCATTTTGCCCCAACTGCAATTGGCCCAATTGATCGCCGAGCAACAAGTTAGCACCATCGGGCTGGGCATGCTCAAACTCGACCTCGATGAGACACGCCGCCTGCTCGCCACCATCAACGAAACCTCGTCTGTCATCCTCGACGACGCCAGCCTCAAACGGCTGTATGCCGAAACCGAGGGCTGGCTGGTAGGCATCATCATGCAAAGTCAAGCCATGTCTATGCGTGACCAAGCCGGCGGGCACGATATTCGCTCCGAAAATTTGCTCAATGATTATCTGAACCAGCAAGTTTTAAGCAAGCAGCCCGCCGATATCCGCCAAGTGCTGATGCGGTCGAGCATGTTTGTCGAAATTACACCAGCCCAATTTGCCAACTTCTTAGAAGGCGGCGACGTTGCTCAGGTGGCGAAGTTGATGGCAGAAATTGAGCGCCGCAACTTGTTCATTCAGCGGCCACCCAATGTTGACCCACGCCAAGTTGCCTATCGCTACCAGCCGCAATTTCGTGCATTTTTGCAAGCTCAGTTCCAAAACGAGAACCCAACCGAATATGGCAAATTGCGGTCAAATCAACGGCCAATCGAGTCGCCATTGCCCCCAACGCCACAGCCAGCGCCAGAATCAGCACCCCCAGACAATCGCCCAACGCCGCAGCCAGCGCCACCACCTCGCCCCACGCCTATTGGGGTGATAGATACGCCAGTGCAAATTTATGGGTTTGGTCGCGGGCGTGTCATCGTCGGCAACGAGACCACTGTCTCTTATACACATCT
>JAHBAL020000231.1 GCA_018500105.2 Anaerolineae bacterium | reverse complement strand
AGATGTGTATAAGAGACAGGAGAGACAGGGTGAAGGGGTGACAGGGTGACAAAGTCATTGTGATGATTTTGTCACCCTGTCACCTCCTCGCCTTGTCACCTTGTCACAGACAACTAGCCAAGCAACGCAGCGATATCCTTCTTGACGGGTTCGCCTTCTTTCTCAAGTTGGGCGGTGATGTCTTTCCAAACGGTTTCGACATTTTCCTTGCCAACCACGATACGCTCCAAGCCTTTGCCGATGATGTTATCGCCACCCGGCACATAGTTGCGGGCGGCATCTTGTGGGCGGGTCTTGGGCAATTGCTCAACAGCGGTCTTGAATTGCGGATTCTTGGCGAAAAACTCCTTATAGCTGGCGGTGTCGGCAGTGCTCTTACGCACCGGAACATAACCACTATTTTGCGCCCAGAACGCGCCGCCGTCGTTACCAGTGGCATAGGCGATATATTTCATCGCCGCCGCAACCTTCTCTTTCGCAGTCGTGACTGGAATCGCCAACCCTGAGCCGCCGGTGCAGCAACCGAATTGCTTCTCCATTGGCAAGAACGCTGTGCCGACTTCAAACTTGGCATCGGTCACCACGCCACCCAGCGAGCCGGTTGACATCATGGCGCTGGCCGTGAGGCCAGAAATGAAGTCTTTTTGCACATCCTTCGACAAAATCGCCCATTTGCCCTTGTTCACGCTATCGGCATAGAATTGGGCTGCGCGAATGGTGTCGGGGTTGAGCAATTCATACTTGGTCAGTTTGGGGTCGCTGTAGCCACCGCCAAATTGCCAAGCCACGCATTGGAACAGCCATGCGATGTAGCTAGCGCCGTCTGGGTGAGCAAAGAGCGATACTTTAATGTTGTCACCGTCTTTCTTCACCAGCTTGGGCGCGAGGTCAACCAAGCCTTGCCAAGTGTCGGGCAGCTTTTCAATGCCGGCCTCTTTAAACATGGTTTTGTTGTAATAGAACAACGGGGTGCTGCGGGCAAATGGGATCCAGTGCTGCACACCCTTCACCATGCCTTCGTTCCACAACGAGGGCACGAAGTCGTTAGCGTCAATGCCTTTTTCGGCGGCGATGGCATCGGTGAGACCCATCAGCGCCTTGGCGCGAGCAAATTTGAACCACCACACGTCTGACAAAAGCACCATGTCGGGGGCTTGTTTGGCAGCCAACGAGGCGGTCAATTTGTTGGCGGTCTCTTCGTAGTTGCCTTGCACTTGAATGTCAACCTTGACATCCTTTTGCATGGCATTGAATTTCTCGGCCAATTCTTTTTCGCGCTTTTCGAGGTTGCCACCGCTAAAGCCCCAATGCACGATGGTGACGGTGCTGCCGGGGTTGCTTACCACTGCTGGCGCGGCTGGCTTGGCCTCGGCTGGCTTGGCTGGCTCGGCGGGTTTGGCGGCGGGGGTGGCTGGGGCCGAACAAGCAGCCAATGCGGCTGCGCCAGCGCCAAGACCAATGCCTTTCAACAAATTTCTGCGGGTGATTTTCATTTTTCTAAACTCCTTTTTTAATGGTTAATGATTAATGATTAACTATTGACCATTGACCATTGACCATTAGCCTTTTACAGCACCGCTAGCGAGGCCATCCACCACATAGCGTTGCGCGTATAAGAATACCAAAATAACAGGTAGCACCACAAAGATGGCGGCGGCCATCACCACGCCCCACTCGGCGTTGCCTTCGGCATCGAGCAAGCGACGCATGGCGATGGGCAGAGTGCGTAGTCGGTCGCTGAAGGTCACAATCAACGGCCAAAGATATTCATTCCATTTGGCGGTAAACGACAACAGGCCAGTGGTGGCAATGGCGGGTGTCGCTACTGGCGCGATCACTTGCATCATGGTCGTCCAATGGCTTGCGCCGTCTACTTTGGCCGCGTCTACCAAGTCGGCTGGCACGGTGCGGAAATATTGCCGCAGCAAGAATGTGCCAAAAGCGATGCTCGCGCCGGGCAAAATAATCGCCAGCCAGCCGCGTATATAGTCTTGCGTACTTAGATCGCGGCTAGAGGTAACGAGCAAACCCATGTCGGCGACGGTTAAAAAATTGGGCAAAATGACCACTTGCTCAGGAACCATCAACGCCACCAAAAGCATGACAAATACAAAATTGCGAAATGGGAAGCGCACGAAAACCAAGGCATAGGCGGTGGTGACCGCCATGATGATTTCGGCGCTGGCGCCAATCAGCGTGGTGACGATGCTGTTGATATAGTAGCTGCCAAAGCTGGCCTGATTCCATGCCTTAAAAAAATTGTCGAGGTGAATACGGGCGGGCAGCAACGAGGGGGTAGCGGTGTAAAACTCTGGGTTGGTCTTCATTGACCCAGACACCAGCCACGCCAATGGCACGCCAATAATGATGACCAAAATCGCCATGCCGATGTAGCCGAGCGTGTGGTTTAGGGTTTTTTGTGCAGATAATCCCATTTTGAAAGTTGATAGTAATAGTAGATAGTGAATAGTAATAATCAGTTCACTATCACTATTCACTATCCACTATCCACTCAGTTAGGCGTAACTCACCCGCCGCTCAAGGGCGCGGAGTTGGACGAGTGTGAGAATGAACATGATGACAAATAAAATAGCGGCGACGACGGAAGCACGACCATAGTTTTGGATCTCAGTAAAACCTTGTTCGTAGAGGCGATAAACCAATACATTGGTGGAATTAACCGGCCCGCCACGGGTGAGCACGTTGATAATTTCAAAAGATTGAAATGAATTGAGCACACTGGTGACGCCCAAAAAGAAGGTGACAGGCGACAAACCCGGCAAGGTGACATTGCGAAAGCGTTGCCACGCACCTGCCCCATCCACCCGCGCTGCCTCATACAAATCGGCAGGGATAGCTTGTAGCCCAGCGATATAGATCACGGTGGCG
>JAHBAL020000084.1 GCA_018500105.2 Anaerolineae bacterium | reverse complement strand
GCGGCCAACAACGCCGCCCGAATGCGGTCTTCGCTGAGCGAAAAATCGGGCGCGTCAGGCGGTGTATGCAGCTTGGCCGCGCAAATGTCGGCTTGACGCGGCAAAAACGCCACTTCATTCTCGGCTCGAATTTGGTGCAGCGCCGCCAATTGCGCCGCCATTTGCCGCACTGTCGCGGGCACGTCGGCAGGCGTAAAATCGGGTTGTCCATCCACGAACCCAATCACCAGACACGGCGTGGCAAAAATATCGCAAGCTGTGTCGAGATAAATTGGCGTGGGCACGGGCAACCCCGCCCGCGTCAGCACGTGCAACAGCCGAAATTCATCGGCGGCAATGTTGGGATTGGCGGTAAAGTCAATCTCGCCGTGCAAACGCAACACCGCCTGCGCCATTTGCCCATTTGCCAACCGATAGCCAAAGGCCACAATTTGAGCCGAATACCCGCCAGTCAGCGGGCGCACATTCAGCAATTTGGCCTGTGGCGCAAATTTTGCCAAGAGCGCCTCAATTTGGGGGTGAGTAAATGCGGAAATGGTCACAAATGCGGTATTATTGCACGATCTATGAACTGGACTTTTCACACTCTCGAGAGCAATGGACAGCGCATCCATTATCGGCGCAATCAAGGCGGGGCTGGCAAACCGGCGTTTATTTTGGCGCACGGCTTCAGCGACGACGGCGGCTGCTGGCCGCTGGTGGCGGCGGCGCTGCACCAACGCTACGACTTGATCGCGCTGGATGCGCGGGGGCACGGCAAATCGTCGGACCCGTTTGAGGGCTACAGCACCGCCGACCACGCCGCCGATTACGCCGGGCTGATCACGGGGCTGGGGCTGCATAAGCCGATCATCTTGGGGCATTCGATGGGCGCGATTAACGCGCTGGCGCTGGCGGCGCTTTCCCCCAACTTGCCCGGCAAAATTTTGCTCGAAGACCCGCCGCCGGCTTGGCATTTTCCATTCACCCCGAACGCGCAAGACCGCGACGCCGCCCGCCGCAGTGCCATGCGCGACTGGATTGTGGGGCTGAAACGCAAGTTGCATGTCGAAATTGTGGCCGAGGTGCGCGGCAATCACCCCAATTGGCACGAGGCCGAATTTGAACCTTGGGCCGATTCAAAGCAACGGGTGAGCATAAATGTGTTGAATGGCGGCGGCGCTGGCCTTGATTGGGCGGCGATCTTGCCACACGTGGCGTGTCCGGCCTTGCTCATCACCGCCGACCCGGCGCTCGGCGGCATCGTTGCCGATGTGCATGTGGCCTCGCTCACGCAACTGTTGCCGCACGTGCAAGTGCAGCATATCGCCAACGCCGGTCACTCCGTCCGGCGTGAGCAGTTCGCGGCGTATATGGCGGCGGTGAATGATTTTTTGACCTAAAATTGTCGGTTTGACATAGCAAAGTAGCAAAATTTGTTATAATTTTGCTGCTTCACCTTATCAAACAGCCCCTTGCAAGCACGATAAAATACACGCCTACATCTGTGAACACAACTCAACGCGCTGTTAAACGCATCTTCGATCTCGTCGTCACCATTCCGGCCCTCATCGTCCTCAGCCCCATCATCGCTGTCACGGCGCTGCTGGTGCGGCAAAAATTGGGCACGCCCGTGCTTTTTCGCCAGCAACGACCGGGGCTGTATGGCAAGGCGTTTCATATTGTCAAATTTCGCACCATGATCGATGCCCGTGACGCGCAAGGTAATCTTTTGCCCGACCCCGACCGCATTACCCGCTTCGGCACATTTTTGCGCAGCACCAGCCTTGATGAATTGCCCGAATTGTTCAATGTTTTGCGCGGTGAAATGAGCCTTGTTGGGCCGCGCCCGCTGCTCATGCGTTATTTGCCGCGCTATTCTGCCGAGCAAATGCGCCGCCACGATGCCCCGCCGGGCATCACCGGCTGGGCGCAAATCAATGGCCGCAACGCCATTTCATGGGACGAAAAGTTCAAACTCGACGTTTTTTATGTTGACCATTGGTCGGTCTGGTTTGACCTCAAAGTGATCGGCCTCACCCTGCTCAAAGTCTTTCGCCGCGAAGGCATCAGCCAAGAAGGCTTTGTCTCGTCGCAAGAATTTATGGGAACCCTCGAAAAATAGTGCTAAGTATCAAGTGCTAAGTGCTAAGTATTGATTTACACTTAGCACTTAGCACTTAGCACTTAGCACTTAGCACTTAGCACTCCTCATGTTCAAACACTTCCACGACCTCACACCCGACGATATCAACGTCGAATTTCAAACGCACACCAATCAGACCGATGGACACAACAGCATCCGCGAGGTGTTGCAGCGGGCGCATGAGCGCGGTTTACGCGCCATTGCCTTCACCGAGCATGTGCGGCGCAGCACCGATTGGTTTGCTGGTTTTGCGCAAGCCGTGCGGGCCGAGGCCGCCCATTTCCCTGATTTGACGGTATATGTGGGCTGCGAGGCCAAGGCGCTGAATGTGGCGGGCGGGTTGGATGTGAGCGACGAGGTGCGGGATCAATGCGAGATTGTGTTGGGCAGTGTGCATACTTTCCCGAAAAAGTTTGGCAAATTTGACGACTACGACAAAAATGACCCGCAACAGGTGCGGCGTTTTGCCGAAATCGAGTGCGAATTGGCGTTGGGATTGCTGAAATATGCGCCCATTCACGTGCTGGCCCACCCGGGCGGCATGTATCAACGCCGATTCGGTGCGTTCCCGTCAGACCTGTTCCGCGAAATGATGCTCGCCACCCGTGTGCAAAATGTCGCCATCGAGATCAGCAGCTCGTATTTAGTAGATGTGCCCGCGTTTTTAGCCTTGTGCGCCGAGCTAAACCCGCTCGTTTCTATCGGCTCGGATGTTCACGAGCTTGATCATGTGGCAAAGTGCAGAGATATGGTGAATTACGAATTGCGAAAATAAATGATGAGTTATGAATTATGAATTATGAATGAGATACCTCAATAAATTCATAACTCATCATTCATCATTCACAAAATTATGAGAGTTTTAATTACCGGCGCAGGCGCGTTATTGGGGCAAGGCATTATGCGTTCGCTGCAAAATTCGCCCCTCAAGCCCTATCTGATCGCTGTTGACCCCAGCCCGTTGTCGGTGGGGCTGTATTGGGCGGATGAGGCGCATCTTATCCCAATGGCAAGCGCCCCTAACTACATGGACGTGATGCGTGACGTGATTGCCCGCAGCCGCCCAGATGTGATTATGGTCGGCACGGATGTCGAGTTGATGTTATTCGCCCAACATCGCCACGATATCGAGCAAACATTTGGCACGCACGTGCTGGTCAGCCGCCCCGAAGTGATCGAAATCGCCGACGACAAATGGAAAACCGCGCAATATTTGCGCGAACATGGCTTCCCTTATCCGTATTCGGCGTTGCCCGGCGACGAGGCCGAGCTGGTGCAACGTTGCGGCTTTCCGCTCATCGTCAAGCCGCGTGTGGGGGCGCGGGCAATCGGGGTGCAATCGGTCCAAAATGCCGACCAACTGGCCCACGCCATCGCCCAAACCAAACAGCCGGTCATCCAAAAACTGTTGGGCGACGATGAATCAGAATATACGGCGGGTGTGTTGGGCTTTGGCGGTGTCTATGCTTCCATCGTCATGCGGCGGCACTTGCGTGATGGCAACACCTATCGCGCGTTTGTGGTCGAAGACGCAGCGCTTAATCAATTTGTGCAACAAGTGGCGCAATCACTCGCGCCTTATGGGCCAATCAATTTTCAATTTCGGCTCGATCAGGGTATGCCCAAAATCTTCGAGATCAATGCCCGATTCTCTGGCACAACCCCGCTGCGGGCGTTGGCTGGTTTCAACGAGGTTGAAATGTCGCTACGCTATTTGCTCAACGGCGAACCCATCACCCAGCCGCCCGTCCAACCCGTCACCATTTTGCGTTATTGGTCCGAAACCGTCATTCCGAAGATAATTGAGCGTTGAGAATATGTTTACCCCAACTCTCAACGCTCAACGCTCAACGCTTAACCGTTAAAACATGAACCCCCGAATTTACCTCTCTCCCCCGCACATGTCAGGCCACGAACAGGCGTATATTCAGTCGGCATTCGACACCAATTGGGTGTCGCCGCTCGGGCCAAATGTGGATGGCTTTGAGCGTGAATTTTGCCAAAGCATAGGCTGTGCCCATGCCTTGGCGCTTAGCTCTGGCACAGCCGCCATTCATTTGGCGCTGAAATTGGCGGGCGTGGGTTCGGGCGATGAAGTGCTGGTCTCGACCTTCACGTTTTCGGCCAGCGTCAACCCGATTCTCTATTTGGGCGGGCATCCGACCTTCATTGACAGCGAAACCACATCGTGGAATATGGACCCGGCGCTGCTCGAACAAGCGCTGAGCGAACGCGCCCAGCGCAATCGCTTGCCCAAAGCCGTCGTGGTAGTGCATTTATATGGGCAATCTGCCGATATGTATCCCATTTTGGCGGCATGTAATCGCTATGGTGTGCCGGTCATCGAAGATGCCGCTGAGGCACTTGGCGCGACCTACAAGGAGCATTCGGCGGGCACGCTTGGTCGCTTTGGCATTTACTCCTTCAACGGCAACAAAATCATCACCACTTCGGGCGGCGGCATGTTGGTGACGAACGAGGATGACGAAGACGGCGCACTGATCGCCCATGCTCGCAAACTCGCCACCCAAGCGCGTGAGCCAGCGCCGCATTATCAACATACCGAGATTGGTTATAACTACCGTCTGAGCAATATTTTGGCGGGCATTGGGCGCGGGCAGCTACAAGTTTTGGCAGATCGGGTGCAGCGCCGCCGCCAAAATTTTGACTATTATGAAGAACGGCTCGGCCATTTGCCCGGCATTTCGTTCATGCCCGAAGCGCCTTGGGGCAAGGGCAATCGCTGGTTGACGTGTATTGTCATTGATCCCGACCAATTTGGGGCCGACCGCGAAACCATTCGGCTAGCGCTAGAGGCCGATAATATCGAATCGCGCCCCTTGTGGAAGCCAATGCACATGCAGCCGATCTTTGCCAAATACGAATCGGTGGGCGGCGAGGTGGCGCAACACTTGTTTGAACATGGGCTGTGTTTGCCGTCCGGCTCGAATTTGTCACAGGCCGATCTTGATCGGGTGATCTCGATGATGCTGGCAGCGCGGAAGTAACGACGCCCATCTGAATCCTTGCCCCCGCTACGCGCAACCGATCAACGCTTTTGTTAGCTGCGCCAACGCCAACCAGCCGGGGTTGTCAACGTTGTAGTTGGGGCCGGGCAGGTCGTGGCAGAAGGCAGCGATGAGCCAGCGGCGACCGTCGGGGGCGGTGATGATACCGACATCGTTGCACAGATGGTCGTTGGCGCCGGTTTTGCCGGCATAAACCCAGCCGTCGGGCAGGTAGCGTGGCAGGCCGACGCGGTCGCGTTGCGCCGCCAGCATATCGAGCACCCATTGCGCGGGTGCGGCGGGGATGATGTCTTGGCGCAGCAGCATGTGCAGCAGGTTGGCGGTTTCACGCGGGGTGCTGACACCGAGGCCATAAGGCAACGTGGCAGGTGTGTCGGGGGTGAAGGCTTTGCGCTGCAAACGGGTGTGCATCAGCCCCAAGGCGGCGATACGAGCGTTGATGGCGTCCATGCCGAGCCGATCAATCAGCATATTGGTCGCGGTGTTGTCGGACAGCACGATGGTCAATTGGCACAAATCGCGTAGCGAGAGCCGCAACCCCGCCGTGAGGTCAGACAACACGCCAGAGCCATTCACTTTATCTTCGTCACGCAGGGGCAGCGTCTCGGCCCAGTCGAGTTGGCCTTCGTGCGCCAACATCGCCGCGTGTATCACCAGCGGCAACTTGATCACGCTCGCCGTCGGCACGCGCTCATCGGGGCGATGGGCAACTGTCTCGCCGCTGCCCATCGCATACGCCATCACACCCAGCCGCCCGCCGCTGGTCTGTTCGATGTCGGAGATGGTTTGGTTGGTTATTTGCATTTTGCGTTAACGGTGAGGGGGTAACAAGGTGACAAGGTGAGTTGCCACCTCCTCATCTTGTCACCCTGTCATCCACTCACCCTGTCATCTTCTTCGCGTCGTCCAACAACTGCTTATGCGGGTGATGTTTGTAGTGGTCGTCGAGCGGGTAGCAGCCAGAGACGAGGCCGTTGCGCGGGCCGGTGGTGCAATCGCTGAAGGTGCGGCAAATGCGTTTGCGTTGCAAGTCGCGCCCGGCGATGATATCGGCCACCATGTCGGGGTAACTCAGCACCATGCGCCCGATGCCGACCGAGTCGGCCATGTTTTGGCGCACGACGGCTTGTGCCACATTGGGCAGCCATTCTTGCAAATACGAATAACCCGTGCCAACGATGAGCATTTCGGGGCAACGGCGTTTTAGCTCGGCGGTGGCGGCAATTTGGCGAGCCACACTGACCAGCGGGTCTTCGGGCGGCAAATAGCCATCGGACGGTGGGAAGAAGGCCGGGCGCTGAATGTGTGGGTTGTAATAGGGGCTGCCTGCCGTGACACACACCATGCTCATGCCAAGGGTTTGCATCAATTCAAGGAAACGCTGTGGCTCATCGAGATTGATGCCTTGCCCGCTGCCATCGCCACCAAACGCATAGGGGTAATGTCCATCGCCGAGTGGGCCGAGGTCGCTCATTTGCCCCACGCGCTCGGCGCCGGGCTGAAAGGGCGCAAAATCGAAAGCGCTCAACCGCACGCCCATGTGCAAACGCGGGGCCGCTGCTTGCACCGCCGCCACTGCATTGCGCAAAAAGCGGGTGCGATTCTCAAACGAGCCGCCATATTTGCCGGGCCGGTCAAACGCGGTGAGCAATTCATGCCCCAAATAGCCGTGACAATGCTTGATATCCACAAAATCGAAACCGGCTTTGTCAACGATGACAGCGGCCCGGCCAAAATCTTCGATCAGGCGGTCAATATCGTCATCGCTCATCAGAGCGCTGTCGGGCACATGAAAACGTTTGTCGAGCAACGGGTGTTTGTAGGCCGTCATTTGCTCAAATTTTTTAATATCGTGCGGTTTGCACCAGCGGCCAGAGTGGGTGAGTTGCAGCCCGATCACCAAATCATCGCTGCGACCAAATTGGGCCTGATGCTCATTCACCAAGGTTTCGCGCAGATGGGCCAATGCGCCCAAAGTGTGCTCATTGGCAACCAATTGGTTGGGGTTGGCGCGACCATCGTGGCGCACCGCCACTGCCTCGCCGCCCCACATTAGCTTGGCCCCGCTGGCGCCAAAGCGCTGCCAGCGGCGAATGGTTAGGTCGGACGGAAAGCCGTCTTTTGTGCCATCCCAGCCTTCCATCGGCAAGATTGAAAACCGGTTGCCGACGCGGCGAATGGGCGTGTCGAGTGTTTGGGCGAGTGGGGCGCTGGCCTCGTGCGAGAGTTGCGCGTCGAAAGGCAGTTGAGCGCCGACTTTGGCACAATAATTGTGAAAATCTTGGGCGCTGCGTAATTGGGCAAGGCGTGTGTATTGCATCATTATGATATATCCTTATAGAATTGTATCATAATTGCGTCGTGCGGCAAGCGACAGTAATGTCAGTGATCGTGCTGTTGCCATGTCCATCCAAAGCCCCTTGCTTTTGCTTACCTTAAATCTGTATACTACCCTTGACAAAAACGCCTATCATCAATAGAATAACCGTCCTGAATTTGATGCGGGATAGAGCAGTGGTAGCTCGTCGGGCTCATAACCCGGAGGCCGTAGGTTCGAATCCTGCTCCCGCTATTAAAATTAAATATCATCCCGTTGCGGGATAGAGCAGTGGTAGCTCGTCGGGCTCATAACCCGGAGGCCGTAGGTTCGAATCCTGCTCCCGCTATCATCAAAACCCGCGTTTGCGGGTTTTTTTGTATCATGCGCTCATCTCGCTACGAATTTCACCCGATTCGAGACGCCGAGGCCCGTGAGGCCATCGCGTGGCGGTATGATCCGCCGCAAGATTATTACAATCTCGACCCCGCGCCCGAACTGCAAGCCTCGCATTTGGCTTATTATCTTGACCCTGCGCGTCAAATTTACAGCGTGATCAATATTGAGGGGCGATTTTTGGCCTGTGCCTCGTTTGGGCGTGATGCGCGGGTGGCGGGGGCCGACTATATGCTGGCAGGCGGCGATGTGCCGCTCGATTTTGGCTTGTGGCTAAACCCGTCGCTGGTGGGCAGTGGCTTGGGGTATCGCATTTGTGTGGCCCAGCTCGAATTTGCGCGGGCGGCGTTTGGAGCGCGGCATTTTCGTGCCACCATCGCCGATTTCAATTCGGCCCCGCAGCGGGTGGTGATGGCGCTCGGTTTCAAGCCGGTGCAGCGTTTTCCGGCTCGCAAGGGTGGGCATTTGTTTCAAGTGTTTGTGCGTTTCGATAACCCGTTTATCAAGCTGGCGTATCACACCTTGCGTTAGGCCATTCAGAAAAAATAATTCTCCGATTCTTTACCAATTCCGCGTCTCCGCGATCACAGAATTTGGATCGCGGAGACGCGGAATTGGCGAAAAAT
>JAHBAL020000252.1 GCA_018500105.2 Anaerolineae bacterium | reverse complement strand
GGGAACAGGGGTTGGGCTGGGGGCTGGGGGGGGGCGCAGCGTGGCGCTGGGGCCGGGCGCGGGCAACACCCGCTGAATGAGGGTGTCGAGTGCGCTGCGTGCTTCGGGCGTGGTATCGGGTGTTTGGGCGGTGGGGGTTGGGCGTGCGCAGCCCATCAACGTTGCCCCCAGCGCCAACGCCAATAATGCTCGGTTAGCCCGATCCAAAGTGTTCAATGATTAGAGTTTACAAGATAACGCTGAGGGGATTTAGAAAAAAGAGGAGATGTTTTTATTTTACCCAGCACAGTTTAAGTGTGCAAAAAATGCCCGTGATTGTGCCTCAAATTCATCCGGAATCTCCCAATGAACCGAGTGGCCGATATTGGCGGGTGTCCACAGAGTGCTGTTTGGCAGCCACGCCGCCAAGGTTTCGGCGTGGCGACCGGGCACATTAACGCTGTCATTTTGGCCCTGAACACACAAACATGGCACAGTCGCCGTTTGCAAATCGGCGGCTTGCCAATCGGGATTCGTGATGGTTTCGGTGACGGTAGCGGCGAGCAGATGTCGCCAATATCCCGCGCCTTGGTGGGTGTCGTGCAACCGAATCATCTCATCCATCCATGCTGGGTTTTCGCGTGCGACGCGCTCGGCGTTCATGCCGATTGGCACGCGGGTGCGAATGTGCGGGTCAATGTAGGCATTGGCGGCCAGCAAAATGGCGGCTCTCACCTGTGCGGGGTGTTCTTTTGCCAAATACAGCGCCACTGTGCCGCCATTGCTGTGCCCAAACACAAAGGCGGGCGCGGCATTTAGCCCGCGCAATAGCTCGGCGAGGTCTGCGGCCATGCTGCTGAATGAGTAATGCAGCATTTTGCCCGTTGTGCCGTCCGTCCATTCTGCTTGTGAGCGCCCGTGCGCGGGGCAATCGGGCACAATGACGCGATGGTCTTTGGCGAAACGCTCGGCAATATTCGACTCGACGCAAAAATCGGCGTTGCCGGTCAGGGTGCTGCCGTGAATGAGCAAGATCGGCGGCGCATCGGTTGCGCCAAATTCCTCATAATAGATGCAGCTTCCGCGTTGGGTGGTAAAAATCATGGGAGAAGTGGTTAGTTGTTAATGGTTAATGGTTAATTGTAGCGCCGTCATCCTGACGGCCCCCGTTGCCATGCTCGCGGATTGTCATAATCGTAGGCAAGTGGTGGTGGTGTAGCGCCGTCATCCTGACGGCACAAATCGCCCATTCAACCAGTCGCATCATGGCATATACGTAGCATTGTCTATTCGTAAATTATGAACGGGCGCAAACGCCGTCAGGATGACGGCGCTACAGGATGACGGCGATACACGGTGCTGTGTCGCCGCGTATGAGGAATTTGGTGTTTTGAAGGTGACTTTTTCCCTTTCGTGCCATCAATGATTGTGTTACCATCGGCGCGTAAAAATTTTTTGCCACATTTTTTGCCGCATTTAATGTGCAAAACGCAAAATGCTTGAAACCGTAAGCGAAGAACCCGAAACCGAGACGAGCAATGTGCCCGATATTGTTGTGGGGCGCTTGCCGTTGTATTTGCGGGCCTTGTCAGAAATGGCGATGGCTGGCAAATTATTTACCTCGTCGCAAGAATTGGCTGCCGCGCTGGGCATTAGCTCGGCCCAAATACGCAAAGATTTGTCGCATTTTGGTGAATTTGGCAAGCAAGGCACGGGCTATGCTGTGCTTGAATTGCGCGACCACTTGCGCCAAATTTTGCAGCTCGACCGCGAGTGGCCGGTAATCGTGATCGGGGCAGGGCATATCGGCAGCGCCGTCGCCAATTACAGCGGTTTTGCCCAGCGCGGTTTTCGGGTGGTGGCGGTGTTCGACAACGCGCCCGAGCGCATCGGCACAAGTATTGGGGCGCATCGGGTGAAGGCCATGAGCGAATTGGGCGCGGTGATCGCCCAATGGCGGGTGCAACATGCCATGCTGACAGTGCCCGCTGAATTTGCCCAACCCGTCGCCGATCAAATTATTGTGGCGGGCATCAAAGCCATCCTCAACTACGCGCCCACCACCCTTGCCGTGCCGCCGCAGGTGCATGTCGAATATATTGACCCAGTGCTGCATTTGCAACGCATGACTTATTACCTCTAATTTCCAACCCTTTCATCATGTCTTTTACCATCTACCCCGCCATTGATTTGCGCAATGGGCAAGTGGTGCGCCTGAAACAAGGCGACCCAAATCAGCAAACAACCTATGCCACCCGCCCCAGCGATGCCGCCCAACGTTGGCACGCGGCGGGTGCAGAATGGATTCATGTCATCAATTTGGATGGCTCGTTTGGCGATGGCGCAGGTGCGGCAGCGAACCGAATCGCCATTGCCCAAATTTGCAAACTGGGCCTGTGCAAAGTGCAAACTGGCGGCGGCATGCGCAGCCTCGACGATATTGCGGCGGCGATGGACGCGGGCGCGACGCGGGTCGTGATCGGCACGGCGGCGGTCGAGAACCCCGCGCTGGTCGAGCAGGCCATTCAACGCTATGGGGCCGAGGCGATTGTGGTGGGGCTGGACAGCAAAGACGGCATGGTGGTCACTCGTGGTTGGCAGACTGGCAGCGGCATCCTCGCCAGCGATCTCGGTTTGCAGATGAAAGACATGGGCGCAATTCACGCGCTGTATACCGAGGTCGGGCGAGATGGCTTGCTAAAGGGCGCGGCGGCGGAGATGACCGGCGCACTGGCCCAATTGACCGGCTTGAGCGTGATCGCGTCTGGCGGCGTGGGCAGCTTGGCCGATATCGAAGAATTGCGGCTGTATCATCGTTTTGGCGTGAATGGCGTGGTGGTTGGCAAGGCGTTGTATGAAGGCCGCGTAGATTTGGCCGAAGCGATTCGGGCGGTGGGCCAACCTTAGCGGCTGACCCACAACACCCCGCCGCTGTCACTTTTGAATGCAGCACCGAGGCTGACGCTGACGCGATTGCCCTCAAATTTCACATCGTAGCTGGTGTTCGGCGCAAGCCCTGCGATGAGGTGGCGTTTGGCCTCGGCAGGGGCCTCGTATTGCAGGTTGCCAAAGGCTTGCTTGGCTTCTTGGGGAAAGAGCACCAGCGTATTTGCCACCACTGCCCCCACATAGGCGCTACCGGCGCTGCTGCGCACCAGCGTTGCCGCATCTGCCGCCGCGCCTTTGTCGGCCCCTTGCAGCACATGCAAAAAGCGCACTTTGTCGGCAGATGGGGCTTCGACCACCAAACGCTCTTTCATCATTTCGTCAGTGGCGGTGGTGTTGTCAATCAACTCGCTGCGTCCGTTGTCGCTGCGCAATTTGGCCCCGCTGGGCAATAGGCTTTGCACGTGCAATTGTTGCCCGCTGGCCGTGCTGGCTTTGGCAGTATTGCCGCTGATGTTGGGCGCGGTGGGCAATTGCAACCACCAACGCTTAAAGCGGGCGGCGGGTGAATCGGCGCGGTCGAAAACGACGATATGATCGGGCTTCAGCCACACAATATCGCGGCTGGCGTGGACAATGTCGGTGGATTTTTCGCGTTCGGCGTTATACAAATTGGTCGCGTCGCCTGACGCATAAACATAATCGGCGTGAGTGCTGTGAGCGAGCAACGTCGGGTCGCCGGTCGAGACCAAATTCCACTGGCTGCCGCGTTTCCACAAATCAATGCGCCAATCATCGTCGCTGCGCTCGGCGGGTTTGGCATTTTGCAATGCCAAGGTGTTGCGAAATTCGCTGCTGGCGATGCCCTCGCCGATATTGGCGTAACCGATGCGGGCCTTGGTCAGCCATTCGCCTTTGCGATAAAACTCGAAATGGTTGCCGTCGGCGTGCTGATGATCAATTTTGTTCCAGCTTAGGCTGAAATGGAACCACGCGGCATCATTGCCCCAGTTGCTGCGGCTAAAAATTTTGTTCATGCCGGGCGCAAAATAATCGCTGGGTAAGGCTGGGCGCGGGTCGGCGGCGGCTGGGCGGGCCGGATCGAACAGCATAAAATACAAAATTGCTTGGCGGAAAGTGTCGGGGTTCGACACGCGGCTGAGCAAGCGGGCTTGCCCGCCGGGCGCGGTGTGGGTTTGAATCCAGCGCACCGTGTCGAGCCGCGCCGCGTTGGCGGTGCTGCGGTCATAGGCCGCCAATGCGCCCATTGCGTCTATAAAATCGCTCAAGTGATAGCGTTGGCTGTCACCATAAAATGCGGGCTGATATTGCGGGCCTTCGTCGGTGTTTTTGGGCGCGGGGCTGATCGAATGCAAATAGGCCTTGACAAAATCATCCCAAAATGGATTGTCGCGCAGTAGCACATGCGGCCCGTGTTTGGCGGGGTCGGCCTCGCCAGCCGTGTGCAAGGCCCACAAGAATTGAATGGCGTAGCTGGCAGTTTGTGGGCTATATTCAAAGCCTTCGGGCAACAACCCGCCTTTGCTGTCGTTGCGGGTCAGGTGATCGAACAAATACAGCCACGCGCCGGTGGCGTTGCCCAAGTAACCTTGCAAGGTTGGGTTGCTGTCGGCGGGGTCAAGTGCCATTGATAACATGCCCAAATTGCGCATATGGGCGGCAAAATAATTGTTGCCTGCCCAGCGCACTTGCTCGCGGTTGGCAGTCAGAGTTGGGTTCCGCGTCATGCCCACCGGCTCTGGGTGATGATACCCGCGTTTGATGATTTCGTCGCCCCAGCGGGTGAATACTTTGGCGATGGTGGCTTTGTCGGTGGCGCTCAGGCTTGGGTAAATCCAATCCACAATCAGCGGAAAAGCTTCGCCGTGATAACGCGGTCGGTCGGCATCTTCGGTGAAGAAATTGGGGTGGCGAAACGGCGGGTAATATTTGGTGGTGTCGCCGGGGCAGGTGAAGTTTTGTTGAGTAGCGGGGCCGAGCGCGGCAGCATCCATGACATGCATGAGCAAAGTGCGGGCGCGGGCGGCGTAATCGGCGCGTTTGGCCGCGTCGGGGTCAATCAGCGACATAAACGCGAACAATTGCGCGTAGTTTTCGGTCACATACTCGTTATAGCCGATAAAGCCGCAATCTTCGTTGGGCACACGCTTGGCGTTCATGGCGGCAATGGCGCGTTGGGCTGCAACGCTTAACCCTTCTTTATACATCGGGTTGGTGTCGCTGGCCCAAGTGCGCAGCCGCTCAACATCGGCGGGCGTCAGCCACAAACGCGGGTGCGCCCCAGTGGCGGCGGGTTTGGCTGGCACCAGCAGGGCGGGTGTGTTGATGACGCTGGGCGCGGCGGGCGCGGTGCTGGCGGTGGCGGTGTTG
>JAHBAL020000323.1 GCA_018500105.2 Anaerolineae bacterium | reverse complement strand
AGATGTGTATAAGAGTCAGGGGCGGCACTGGGGTTGCAGTGGCAGGGGCAGCAGTTGAGCCGGGGGTTGACAGCACCGCACGGGTTGCGGTTGGAATTACAGGCGTTGCAGTCGCGCCATTTGGCGTAACAGGCAAAGGAATCGGGGCAGGGGTCGCGGTCGCTTGGCCTTGGGTCGGAATCGGCACAGGGGTTGCGAGTGCCGATTGTGCGGGGTCACGGCCTTCATCATTTGCCTGCGCCGGGCTGATGCCCATCAGGTATGACGCAGCCAGCATCGCAAGCAAACCGAGTGCGATGCTGCCACGCCCGCTGAGCTTCCGGCTGGCACATAATGTTGTAACCCTTGCTCGAAAAGACATTGTCTTAAAACTAATCTAAAACCTGTGTCAAGCGCGTTTCGTTGCCAGCTAAATCACGCGAGGTTAAGCGCACGCGCCGATCAACTGGCAACGCCGTCTCCATGTTAAATTTGCCGTCTGAATCAAGTTTGACGGCGGTATTATTGATCATCATGACCGCACCCGGCTCGGTTTTACCGATGAAACGGGCGCGGCTTCCAGCTTTGCTGGGGTCTTCGACCAATAAATTGGGGGCTTGATTGTCGCCGCCAAAAATGGCGGGATATTGGGCGCGGCGTTCGATCACCGAGACCGCATTTGAACGCTCGGTGCGCTGCACCACCACATGGTCAATCCGCCCAAAGCGCACCTCGATGCCCAGATTGCGCGAGAGCATGACGGCTTCGGTTTGGGGCTGCAAAATACTGGCATCGCTGGCAGAGAAAGACAGGGTGACCGGCTGGGTGGCGTAAATCATATCGCCCTCGTGAAAGGTGACTTTGGCCCCGGCCTCAATTTGCTTTTCTTCATACCAGCTCATGCCAAGAGCATTGCGTTGTTCACGCAAGATAAACGGGGCCTCGGTGGTGGCTTGGGCCACAATTGGGCCATTGCTACCGCCAAACACGAGATAAAACCCCATCGTGACGCAAGCCATTGAGGCGGCGCTGAGACCAAACGACAAGGCTGGCCGAAAGATGCGCCCCAGCCGGCTGACCGGGCGGCGACGCATATCGAGCTGACGCTGTTTCGCAACGATGGCTGCCGCAGCCATGTTGTGAATTTGCCGCGAGTTCAGCACTGGCTCACGGTCAAGCTGTCCAAGTGCGGTGCGAATGCGGCTGGCTTGGGCCAACGCCGCTTGATCTTCACTGCTCAAGGCTGTGTTTGATTTTTTATGTTTAGACCAAAACATTTTCAATCGTCAATCCTCCTCGGATTCATCACTCATACCCAAAAACGCACGAATGCGTTTGCGACCTTGGGTCAGTATTTTTTGTGTTAGCCGATGCGATAGATTGATGACCTGAGCAATTTCTTGCGTATCCATATCTTGGATATAGCGCAAGGTTAAGACGGCACGCTCGCGCTCTGGCAATCGGTTTAGGGCATCGTTAACACGTCGTTTTTCTTCGTCGCCGATCACAATATCTTCTGGTTGTTCCGGCCATTCTGGCTCCCATGTGTCTGGCATGGCAGCAAAAACAGATTCGCGGCGATCTTGCACCTCGCGGTGACGCACTGCGTCAACCAATTTGTGATGCGCAATCCGCAGCACCCATGTTTTTAGGCTGCTATCACCTCGATAGGTTTCGATATTGGTTACGGCTGTAATTAATACTGTTTGAGTAATATCCTCCAATTCTTCTGCTTCTAGTCGAGAGACGAAGCGACGCGCATACCGAGCGATGTCATTTGCAAAAATAGTGCAAAATGATTCAATCAATCTGGTATTGCCCGATGCCACGGCTTTCGCCAACGTCACATCATCGGCGCGTGTTCTTGTTTCAGGAACATCTTGCGCCGATATTAGCGACTCATTTAGGTCGTCGCTCACTAGGGGTATAGTCGTGCGAGCGTCGTTTTTATACACGCTTTTTAAGGCCAATTATTTTACTGGTTTTAATTCGGCCCAAAGGCTGAGAAGCATCGCTGGTTCTACGCCTGTCCCTGCTGGCTTGGCTGCAACTATATTGTGGCTCTCTTGCAGCGATAAAAATAGGAGACGCCGCGCTTTTCGCTGCATCCAGCCCGTGCAATTGTGCTTGTGGCATAGGCTCAGCATTGCACTGACACTGACCTTTTATATCACTTTGTGCCATATAAAAAACAAGGTAGAGATTATGATGAATTCAGACTAATTATCATCCAATTTATCTTTATAATGAGAATGAAACATTCGGACCCATCAGTGATGCTATAAGGGTTGCCAAATTGAAAACATTGCAGAAAATTTAAGGTTGGGCGAAGGAAAAAGGGAAAGGATTACGATTAATTAAGTGAAGGTTTATTGCAAGTATTGCAGTTGTGTGGGCTGGTTGCAGTTCAATACAACATAGCTTAAACGTATCTTAAAAAAGTTATAAGGATGACGCAAATTTAAATATTTGGGGGAAACAAATTATGAAACAACAAGTTGTATATCTATCGAGCGGAGATGGCATGGATGGGGCGATCGCCAAAGGATTGCATGAGGCTGGGTTTGAGATGTATCACACCCATAGCATTAGCGAAACACTGTATGCTTTTGGCAATGGGCATCGCCATGCGCAGATCTTGGTCGCGGAAGTGCAAGCCGGTGCATTGCCACTATTGACCTTGATGAAAGAGCAAGGCAAGCCAACGCCAACAGTGCTTTTGTTTGACCGCGATGGACGCGATATTCATGCGCCCATTCAGGCATTGCAAATGGGCGTGCGCGAATATTTGCTGGCGAGCGATTCCCAGATTCAACGCGAATTGCGCACCCGTGTGCTTGCCGAAACCGCCACGCAAAAGATCAGCAACCTCAAAGTTGAAACCGCCGCCCCAGCCCCAGCTCCCGTCGAAGTAATTGACCCGCCTGAGATTGCGAACGAAATCGTGGATAACAATGAACCCCTTAACTTTGTTTGGGATGCAGTGGCGCATATCATCCATGTTGGCAATGAATTTGTGCGGCTTAGCCCGATCGAGGGACGTATGTTCAACTTGTTGGTCACCAACCGCCGCATAGCCGTAAGCATGAAAGAGTTGATCGCCAAGGCGCTGCTTAAGCCCAATATGGCAACGGACGAAGGGATTAAGTTGCTGCGCCCGCATTTGGTGCGCTTGCGCAACAAGCTCGATTCTTATCCGGCCTTGGCCCATCGCATTGTCAATATGCGTGGCACGGGTTATATGTTTGTCTAAAACCAAGCTCGGCATTTTGATCATTTGATAAATTGAGGGAGGGGACGCTGGTCGTGAGTATTCACGATCAGCGTTTTTTTTACACTGCACAGGTAACTTATACCAACCGCATGCTCAAGATGAACTTTGATCGCATATATTTTGCGCGTCATCCCGAAACGAAGTGAGGGATCTTTGCGTTAACATAGTCATCGTGCCGATTTTCCGCAAAGACCCCTCGCT
>JAHBAL020000262.1 GCA_018500105.2 Anaerolineae bacterium | reverse complement strand
AGATGTGTATAAGAGACAGGAATGAGCATGCCCGCACCCAACAGGGTAATAACCAAAGCGCTGCCGAGTGGCAACCAACGTTGAAATGACCCACCCATGCCGCTGACGCGATTAAGCATCTTTTTTGATGATACCAGTAAAATGCCAATGGCGATTAATACCAACGCCAGCCCAAGGCTAAAGGCAACAATAAGGCCGAGGCCAAAGCCGATGCGATTGATGCTGACGGCCAGCAGCAAAATGCCCAGCGCTTCGGGGCAAGGCACAATACCGCCCGATACGGCCAATATCGCCAAGTTGCGCTTTGTAATTTGGCTAGGTGGCGCATGGGTGTGCCCACCCGGGCCATGATGATGTCCATGATGGTGCTCATGCTCATGAAGCTCAAACCCGTGTGAATGGGTCTGGTCATGTGCCCAATCTGCTTTCAACGCTTTCCAACGCTGCCACATGAGCTGACAACCCAGCATAATAATAAGCAGCGCCGAGGCAAATTCGAGCAGCGGCAACAAGGTAGCAGGCGCGATGGTATTGCTAAGCAATAAAATGACCACGCCAAGCACAATCACCGAGGCCGTATGTGTAAACGTCACCATGCCACCCAGCGCAATGGCGTGTTTAATCGTGCCGCGACTGCCCACCAAATAGGCCGCCGCCACAGTTTTGCCGTGCCCGGGGGTAAGCGCATGTGCCCCGCCCAACACACCCGCCAACAACAATGTTAGCAGCAGGGCCATCGGCGAAAGCTGCGGTGACTTTAGGCTGGCGAGCAAGCCATCTAACCGAGCCGCAGTATTGAGGCTGGAAAAAAAGCCAGAGACGTGCGCTGCGCCATTTGCGCTGTTGCTTGTGCCAAAGTCATAGGCGACCGTAAATTCATTTTGTTTGTCGTTTTGGCGCTGGCTGTTGATTGAAATACGTGGGTCTTCGGGCGCGAGTAAGACGTTTTGATAGATGCTGTTGGCGGGGGTGTGGCGATTGATAAGCGCAGTTTGGTGTGCGCCTGCGCCGTGCGTTGCCTCGGCCAAAAATTCGGCCTTGATGGTTGCACCAACGCTCAGCAAATCCCAACTGGGCATCTCAATTTTTTGCAAAATCAGAGGGCGCACTTGCCCATCCACACTCAGGCTCATCTCCGATTGCAAGCGCCGCGCATAGGCTTGGCTTTCGTCGTCCGAAATCACATGATCGCCATCGCTGTCAATCACGCCCGCCAGCGTTGGCGCAACCAACGTGCCCGCAGAAATGTTGATCTCTAACCCGACCCGTTTGCCTTCGATCGAGAGATAGCTCGATTGCACAATCTCATCGAGCGGATGGGCAGACACAGGTGTGGCGATGCCCAGCACAACCATACTCGCCAATACAATTAGCCTTAACATTTTTTATAAGGAAATGGATAGTGATAGTGGATAGTAGTTGCTCTCAACCCTCAACTCTCAACTCTTAACTATCACTATCCACTATCACTATCCACTTCCTCAGCGCCATTTCGCACCGTAATCATTATTTGGATCACGATACATCGAGTGAATATGATTGGTCGCATCACCACCCATTGACTGCGGCGAATATTCCATGATGACGCTAGGGCCTTGGATGCGGAAATAAGATGCACTACCAGCAGTCGTTGGCCCGCTCCATGCGAAATAAGTGTCGTTTAGCCCAGCGCGAATTTCGGACATCTTGAGTGCGGCATCTTCGTCGTTTAACATGCCAACCCGCGTATTGAGCAATTCGAGCAGCAAATTTTGTTGCTCGGCGCTCAGTTCGCTGGCTTTAATGCCTTGTGGGGTGATTTTTTTGCCATCTTGCCCCGGCCCCAACGCCAAATCAATGACGCGGCTGCCGATGATGGCTTTTGCTTGTTGGGCTGCATTCAGCGCATTAATCAATTGAAACGATTTATCCGTTTCTGCAACCACCGTTTGCACAGCTTTGCCGCCGCTGGTATATTTCACCGGCTGCCCACCAGTTAGGCTGGGTGCAAGCGTGACATTGCCGCCTACGATGGTGGCATTGAGCGCAAAGTGATGCCCGCCAAATTGCCACATCCAAGGGGCACTGGTCGAAGGCGTGCCCAAAATCGAGACATAATATTCGTCTTGCCCAAAGATCAAATTGCCACTTGGCCCACTGTTTTTGAGCACTTCGTCACCCGTCACCACGTCCATCACTTGCTGATAGCCTTTGGCGCTCAGGCTGACTTTGAGGATGTTATACACCGCGTCGCGTTGGGCTTGGTTCAAATCGCCCATACGTAAACCAGCACGTTGGAAAATGCCGGTGGGGAAATTTGACCATTTGGCGCGTTGTGTGTTGTTGTTAAAGTCAAATTGCGCTTTGGCGCGTTGCGCATCGTTGAGCGTTGCCAAGAAGGCTTGGGCCGCCGTCACAATTTGCGGCGTGGTGTCGCCAGCGGTGATGGGGGCGGCGGTTGCGGCGCTGCCCGCATTGGCTGGGGCCGCAGCGGTAGCGCTCGTTTGCGCTGGCTGGGCCGCTGGGGCGGCGGGTTTTGCGGCTGGCGCCGTGGGGGCGCTGTTGCAGCCCACCCATAATCGGGCGGCCAACAGGCCGACCATCCGACGCGTTGTGATTGC
>JAHBAL020000438.1 GCA_018500105.2 Anaerolineae bacterium | reverse complement strand
GGGCTTCGCTACTAAGGGCGGCGGGTTTACCCCCGCCCATCGTTGCTCAATAGGCGCGTTCGCCGGAGGGTAAACCCGTCCGGCTGATCAGCGAAGCCCGATAGGGCTTTTCCAATTAGGTCATGCGCTGACTTTTGAACAGCCTTAGGTCTTATGGCAGTTCAACAGCTATTTCCGGCAGCTATATTGCGCCTCAAAGCCAAACAAGCGTTTGGCGGTGGCGTTGCTGACAAGACTAGCATTGCCACTCAAATCGCCGCGCACCTCGGCATCGGGGAAAAATCGGCTGGCGATCTCAGATGAGGGGGTTGCTACCATGGTGTCTTTGGCAACAACAAAGGCGACCTGATGCGAAGCGGCAGGCAAATCGGCGGTGGCAGCCAAAAAGCAGGCGCGAGCCGCATCGCGCACATCGGCATAGGCATACAGCGCCCAATGTGGCGCTTCGGCCTGCGGCACAGGCCAGCCTTTCATATTGTCGGGGTGAGTAATGGCGGTAAAGCGCAGGCTGACAATAGACAGCCCATAGGTCTTGGCATAGGTTTCAGCCATCACTTCGCCCACATATTTCGACAGCGCATAATCGTTCTGCGGGTCAACCGGGTGCGCTTCGTCAATCGGCAAATATTGGTAACGAGTGTCGTGCTGCATCAACACCGTGCGATTCACCTGTATGGTCGAGGCCCACACCACGCGCTTGATGCCCAAATTTCGCGCCGCCTCAAATACATTGTAGGTGCTGGCGATATTGGACATGAACAACTTTGGCTCTTCGACCAAGCCGTGATCGGGAATGGCCGCCAAATGCACCACCGCATCGGCCCCCGCAAGGGCGCTATAGGTTTGGCCCAAATCGGTCAAGTCGGCCAGCCGGTAATGATTGGGCCAACTGCCCACGCCGATATGATCAACCCCAAATACCTCGAACCCGTCTTGGGTCTTGGCATATTCCACCGTATGCCGACCGATTAAGCCTTTGCTGCCTGTAACGACTATTTTCATGATACGTTTTCACCTCAAAGCATTTTATCCACAAACCACATAAATATGTTATCATAATTTCCTGCGCCGCCTCAATGCTCAATTCGCGGTGCGTTTCCATGACTCACCTCGACCCATTTCTCTATACGCTGCGTGTGCGATACCAAGACTGTGACGCGCAAAAAGTGGTTTTTAATGCGCGATATGGCGACTATGTAGACATTGCCGTGTATGAATTTACCCGCGCCATTGGCTTTGTCAACCCCATGATCGCGGCTGAGGCCCCCACCCTCGCGGCCAATGCCATTGATTATCAACTGGTCAAACAAACGACCGAATGGAAAGCACCGGTTCGATTCGACCAAGTGTTGGCGATCTCGGTCGTGCCTTTGCACTTTGGCAATACTTCATTTAGCTTGCGCACCGAATTTCGCATTTATGGGCAACCGGACATCACCGCGACAGTCGAGACGGTGTATGTGTGCGTGCAAGAGGCGCATGGGCGCATGATAAAAATGCCACTGCCGCCGCAATTTCGCGCCGCGCTACAACAAGCCGCACGCGGGGTATGGGTGGATCACGCCGGTTGCAAATGACAAAAGCGCTGGCCTTGCTCGGTCAGCCAATAGGTGGCAGCGGGAAATTTTTTATTACTGTTTAACAGCCCTGCCTCGATCAACACCGCCACGTCTGCGGCATTCACTGTTTGAGATGTCTCGTCGAGCGCATACAGACGATAGACCTTGCCGCCCTCGATATCGCGGTGATCTTTGAGCCGTTGCCCAGCGGCGATGGCTTTTAGTAATGCGCATTGGCGTTGGGTTAATCGCATATTAACTTGGGATATGCTCTAAGATAAGATTTTCGGCGGGGTAATCGCCGGCGTGTTTGCTGTAATAGGCCAAACGCAACGTACCTTGGCGGTCAATGATAAACGTGCCCGGCATTTGCCAAGGATCAGCCGCCACTTTACCCAGCGTATGCCCGTCCGATGACGCCTTGATCGCCGCTCGCGCACTGTCTGGCCCAAACATTTGCAGCAAATTGCCACGTGTCAGGCCATACGTGCGGAAGCCCTCGGCGGCCGCATCTGAATAACAGGCCACCCCCGGCGCGCGTTCGCCACAAAATTCGCCCGTTTCGGCGGGCTGCCCCAGCGTCATGACAGCTAATCGAGCACCTTTGGCCTCGATGTGCGGGTTGAGTTTAGCTAACCTAGCTAATTCGGCACGACAAAAAATTCAGCCAAAATGCCGCAAAAAAGATAGCACAATTGGCTGCGCCTGCCACAACGTTGACAAGGCGAGCGAATTGCCGTTAACATCTTTGGCGGTCATGTTAGGTGCGGCTGTTCCGACGACGAGCTTCATCATTTACGATTGCGACACCAGCCGATTGAGAAAATCGGTAATCGCTGGGCCAAGTAGCACCATAATCACGACCAACACCACGCTAAACAAAATCAATATCAAGGCAAAATCTATCAGGCTGCCACGCCCACCTTCACCAGCTTGCGGTCTCATGTCCTCTTATTATAGTTGAGAGTTAAGAGTTGAGAGTTGAGAGTTTTTTTCTCTCAACTCTCAACTCTTAACTCTCAACCACAAGCCGCATCCAAGGCGGATTTAGCGCGGCGATTTTGGCGTAGATGGGGCAATCGGGGGTGTGGCAGCCGGGCAGGTAGCCGGTGCTCATGAGAAACTCGTTGACGATTTCGCCGCCGGTGAAGACGAAGGTCTTTTTGAAAAGCTTCATCCACGCCGCTTTGTCGCGGGTTCCGGCGTGGTGATGATGGTCGAGCCACGCCTTGAATGAGCCTTGTGTATGGCGCAATTGCTGGATGCGTTTGGCATTTTCAATGGCGGCCTGCACCTTGAGGCGGTTGCGAATGATGCCAGCGTCGGCCAACAGCCGCGCCACATCGGCCTCGCCATAGGCCGCCACTGTGTCAATATCGAAACCGTCGAAGGCGACGTTAAAGGCGGCTTTTTTCTTGAGGATGGTCAGCCACGATAAACCGGCTTGGTTGATTTCGAGCACGAGGCGCTCGAATAGCGCGTTGTCATCGTGTAGCGGGTAGCCGTATTCGTAGTCGTGGTAGGGGCCGTGCCATTCGTGGCCGGGGGCGATTTCGCAATAGGTGGGCATGGGGATATTTTAATTGGGTGGCGTGGTAAGGGTATATAATTTTGATATCAATAAAGTTGTTGCTCATAGCAATGAACTTTCTTCCTATCCTGCAAAAAGTCGCCGACTGTAGCGGCCTGCGTCCATCTAATGAGGTGGGGAACGCTAGCAGGATGGGTTTCTTGAGTTAAGGCCTAAATTGCACAATTTGCCTAAGTTTGCCTTCAATTTTGCTATACGTATCATCGTCACTTTTTGCATCGCGTCTTAAAATTGATCCTGCAATCAAATCTGCAATTTGAATTAGCGATTCACTTTTTGATCTCTTGGCAACGATTTTGCGAAACAATCGGGGAATTGATCGTGCCGTTAAAAAACGTCTAAATTCAAGACTGATCTGATCTGCCTTGCCGAATTCGTCTAAAATAATCGTGGCTCCTTCCCGCTTTTTCTGCGGAATAAGCTTAATTGCTTCGGTTACAAAATACAAATAGAATTCAAGTGGTTTCATCACTCGAAATGTATCGGGCAAAAGGGTTTTATCTACAATTACAGCCCAAGCTTCAAAGTCGCTTTGCGCTAACATATCAAACACTTGGTTACGTAGCTGCGCTGAAGACAGCGAATTAAATTTAAATTCAAATCCCGCACTTAGGTTTAAATGAATTCGCAGGTTATTTAGCTTTTCGCGTAACTGATCAGGTTGATCTAACCCAATGACAGCGATCACAAAGTAACGGGTTGCCCCTTTACCAAAGCTGAAACTTGGATCGCCTGCTTCATCACCTGCAAAAGTAAACGTAAGCATGCGTTATATTATGCCAGTAGGTATTGATTAATTTCGAACACAAGGCGCTCGAATAGCGCGTTGTCGTCGTGTAGCGGGTAACCGTATTCGTGGTCGTGGTAGGGGCCGTGCCACTCATGGCCGGGGGCGATTTCGCAGTAGGTGGGCATGGGGGCTATTTTAATCACTCCCCACAACAAAACGCCGCCAACCAATCCACCATCAATGCAATATCGCGCAGATGCCCCATCTCGAAGGGGCTGTGGGTGTAACGGGCGGGGAAGACCATCATGGCGCTGGGGATATCGGCCTGCGTAAAGGCGCGGCCATCGCTGCCAAATGAGCCAAACACAGCGTGTTGAATGGGGATATTATGGGCGGCGGCGCAATCTTCGAGCGCCTTGGTCAGGGCGTAATCGTAATGAATGAGTGAATCTTTGTGAATGAGGCCCGGCCCATGCCCCAATTGCAGCGGCATACTCAAGTCGCCGACGCTGGGAATGTCGCCAGCCATGCCGATTTCGAGGATGATGGCGGCATCGAATTGCTCACCCGATGCGAGGGCATGGGCGGCCAGCGCTGCCGCGCCGACCGTGCCGATCTCCTCTTGCACGGTGCAGGCCAAGGTCACATCCCACGTAAACTTTTCGGGCGGCACACGGCGCAACATTTCGCTCATCACCGCCAGCGGCACGCGATCATCGAGCGCTTTGCCCACCACTTTGTCGCCCCATTGCACCGTTTCAGCATCCCAAATGATGCGCGTGCCGGGCGTAACGCCTCGCGCTTGCAATTCGGCGCGAGAGAGGCCGGTATCCACCCAAAAGTCGTTCCAAGTCAATTCGTGCAGATCGTGTAGGGCGATTGAGGCGAGATGGCCGACCGCCGAGCCGATCACGCCCGGGATGACGCCATTGCGCCCCAACACTTTTACCCTTGAGCCGATGGTGAAGGCGTTGCGCAGGTCGGTGCTGCGCCCCCAGCCTTGCCCATTGGCTAAAAACAAAAAGCCGTCGTGGCTGATGCTGCGCACCAAATAACACAATTCGTCGGCATGGGCCGCGATCAGCAATTTTTTTGCGCCGGGCTTGGCGATGCGCCCCAGCACATTGCCGGTCTTGCTGCGCCGCGTCACCGCGCCCAAGGCCGCCCATTCGGCCTCCATAAAGTCAAGCACAGCGTGCTCTTGCCCGATCGGGCCGACCATTTCGGTAAGTTGTTTGATGCGCTTGAACATGCCTTATGAGTTGAAAGTGGATAGTGATAGTGAATAGTGATAGTAATTCAACTATCACTATTCACTATCACTATCCACTTTTTTAGTCCATCACAATCACCGAGCGCAGGGTTTCGCCGCGTTTCATGGCTTCGAAGGCGTCTTCGGTTTCTTCAAGGCGGATGAGGCGGGTGACGACTTCATCGAGCTTGAGCTGGCCTTGCGAATACCAGTTGGCTAACAATGGGAAGTCGCGGGTGGGCAAACAGTCGCCATACCACGATACACGCAGGCTGCCGCCGAGGTCGAAGAATTTTTGCAGCGGCAATTCCATCGTCGGGCCGGGGCCGGGCACACCAATAAAGACACAGGTTCCGGCAAGGTCACGCGACCACAAGGCTTGGTCGAGCGTTTTGGCGCTGCCGACCGCCTCGAATGAGTTATTCACGCCGTTGCCGCCGGTGATGGCCTTGATCGCCGCGACAGGGTCGCCTTCGAGCGCGTTCACCGTGTGCGTCGCGCCAAATTGCTTGGCCCACTCTAGTTTGCGCGGATCAATATCCACCGCAATGATGGTGGTGGCCCCTGCTAGGCGTGCGCCTTGGATGACCGAATCGCCTACGCCGCCGCAGCCGAACACCGCTGCGCTGCTGCCCGGCTTGACGCCCGCCGCATACAAGGCCGCGCCCACGCCCGTCATCACGCCGCAGCCGATCAGCGACATTTGGGGGGATGGCAGGCTGGCCGACACCGGCACGCATTGTCCCGAATGCACTAAGGTATGCGTGCAAAATGTGCCAATCCCCAACACCGGGTTGAGGGTGACGCCGTTTTTGTCGCGCATTCGCTTTTCGGCGTTCAGGCTATTACAGCAAAAGCTGGGTTGCCCATTCAAACAAAAGCGACATTTGCCGCACGGCGCACGCCACGCCATGATGACGCTGTCGCCTTTTTTGACGTTGGTCACGCCCGCGCCCACTTGCTCAACAATACCGTGCCCTTCGTGGCCTAGCAAAAAGGGAAAGCCATCGGTTCCATACGTGCCGAGTTTGACGCCGAGATCGGTGTGGCACACGCCCGACGACAGCACTTTGACCAATACTTCATTTGGACCGGGGTCGTCAATGGTGAAATCTTCGACGAGGGCCGCTTGGCCCGGAATGCGGGCGATCACGCCACGCGCTTTGGTTGTCATTTTGGTTCCTTACGTTATTGAGTTGATAGGGCTTAGTGAAAGCCTCATATCGAAGATTATAGGCCAGAACAGTTGCAGTGTTGCATCACAATTCGCGGGCCATATACACGGGCTGCTCGTCTTCGGCCTCGAAGCCGCCCGACTGATAGAACGCGATGGCGTCGTCATTGTCAGCCAGCACCCAGACATAGCCCACGCCATTGTCACGCATCCAACGATCCATTTCGTCTAGCAAAGCGCGGCCCACGCCTTTTCGTCGCCATGCGCTGCGCACGCCAATTTCATACAGCACCAATTCTTGCCCATCGTCGGCGGGCAATGGCAACACGGCGCAGTAAAGCGAGCCGATCACTGTATCGTCGGTGTAGGCCACCCAATGCAACACGGCGGGGTTAGCAAGATAACGCTGGGCGGCGGCGGCAGCCAGCGGGCGCTTCGGCTTGTCATCGTGGTCAAGGTCAAAATCAACGATGTCGCGTATATATTGCGTCAGCATGGCCTCATCACCCGACCCAAGGCGTTTAATTTGATATGACATGAGGTCAATTTTAGAATAGCGCAACAGCGAGGCAAAAAATAAAAAAAGACTATTTTCTCAGCAAATACTTGTGCATACGCCCAGCCACACCCAACTCGACCTCACCGGCATACAAATCGCCATGTGAATCTACCCACAGCCCATGCGGGCCGCCGCGAAACTCGCCCGGCACTTCGCTCGGCTGCGGGCGACCCCATTGCGCCAGCACATCGCCATCTAACGTCATAATGCTGATACGGCGACCCAATTCAGCGATATACACCACGTCAGCATGGCGGTCAAAATGGGCGGTGTTGGGGCGCAACAACCCGCCGCGCTCTTCCAAATAATTGCCATCGAGGTCGAATAGCTGAATACGATTATTTTCGCGGTCGCAGATCCAAACGCGATCAAAACGATCTACCCGCACATGATGCGAAATGCTAAATTGCCCCGGCCCCTTGCCGCGCTCGCCCCACGATTTCAACAAGCGCCCATCGGGTGAAAAGCGATGAACCCGCGCATTGCCGTAGCCATCCGACACGAGCAAGTCACCATTGCTGGCGATGTCAATATCGGTTGGCATATTAAACGGCTCGCCATCCACATTAGCTTTTTGTCCATACCGGCCCAGCGTCAGCGTTAATTGCCCAGCCTTGTTAAATTTATACAGCGTGTGATTGGTGACATCCACGCAATACACATTGTCGTCGGCATCAATGTGCAGCCCGTGCGCACACATCGGCGTCAGCACGCCTTCGCCCCATGTCTCAATAAAATTACCAGCGCGGTCAAACACCACCAATGGATGGGCACTGCGCGAATAGACAAAAACGCGATCTTGTGAATCACACGCAATTGCCGGAATCCAGCCCCATTCCCAGCCGGGCGGGGTTTTTAGCCAACCATCGGCATAATCATATTGATATTTTCCTGTGCCAAATGTCATATATCACCTCTTTATCAAATAGCTTAGGACTTACGCGAAAGTTTGATTTTTACCACAAAGCGCACAAAGAACTCAAAGATTTGCATTGGTAAACCTTTCTTTTCTTTGTGATCTTTGTGTTC
>JAHBAL020000381.1 GCA_018500105.2 Anaerolineae bacterium | reverse complement strand
GCATACAGCCACACGCTGAGCATGCCCGCCAATACAAGCCCGCCCTGCCACACCCGCTGGCCCAGCCGCGCCAGCCGCTCGGTGTGCCACATGCGCAAGGCAGCGTAAATTGCGCCCAGCATGATGATGGGCAGATTGCCCAAGCTGGCGAAAGTGACCAGCGACAGCATGACGCCCAAGCCTGCCGCTAACCCAATTTGCGCCCAGCGGCGGTGTTCGTGCAGCAAAGCTTCGCACATGAGCAGCGTCAGCACCGTGATCAGCGGAAAGGCGCGGTCGAATTGGGTGGCCCACGCCGTAACGCCCGGCATGAGCGGGTAAAGCAGCACCGCCCACAAGGCGGCACGTTGGGTGGCGATTTTGCGCACAAAAATATACAGTGGAATGACGGTGAGCCATGCGCCAAGCATTTCGAGGGCCGCGCCAAACAACACGCTGGCGAGTTGGGCGCTATTGAGCGCCGACACGCCCACTTCGTAACACGCCATCGGGCGCAACCAATCGTCGAGCGAGGCCACCCATGCCGGAAAAAGCCCCATCACCCACGTGCCCAGCCAAAAGATAAGCGGCAATCCCGGCGGATGGCGTTGCGAATGCACCGGATAGCCCGACATGGTTTCGGAGAAATGATCGAGATAGTCACCCAAATCTTGCACCCGCATTCCCACCGACCAGTAACCGCCGGTGACGTATGAATAATGGCGGCGCAGAATGGCACGAAATGGCTCTGGCTCAAGGATGTTAATGGCGGCCATTTGCATGGCAACGCCCAACCCGATCGCCAGCGCCATGCTGGCGGCCACGCCCCAGCGCGACACACCGCCCGCTTGCGCCACCCCGCGCATCAGCAGTAGCACCAGCAGCGCGTAGGCCACACGGCTCACCGCCAGCGGCAAAAATCGCGCCCATTCAAACGGCACGGCATGCCAATACAGGCTCAAAATGCCCAGCGGCGACTCGATCCAAATCAACCCGATGGCATATAACAGCGTGCTAAGCCCGGCGATGAGTAATACTAATCTTTTCATTGCGTTCTGAGTTCTAAGTCTTGCGTTCTGAGTGTTGTTGTCAGCGTGCCAACTGATGAATAATGCACGGTAATTGTGTGAGATTTAGCAACGCTCAGAATTGTATACTCAACTCACATCACTTAGGACTTAGCCCTTGAGACTTTATACTCAGGACTCAGCACTTAGGACTTTTTAGAGTATGGATTTTCGCACTAAACTAAAAGCCGCGCAAGAAAGCAACCAGTCGCAACTTTGCCTTGGGCTAGACATCGTATTTGTGGATTCACCTTTGCCCATGCTGGTGCAAGATGAGCCGATGCTGCCTTTTGCCCGCGCCATGATAGAGGCCACACACGATTTGGTGTGCGCCTATAAAATCAATCCGGCATATTATTTGGCTGAAGGGGCAGCGGGCATGGTGGCGCTCGAGCGGATCGTGCGGCTTGTGCCGTCACACATTCCGCTCATTTGGGATGGCAAATATGCCGAAAATAACGCCATTGCTGCCAGCTATGCGCGGGGCGCGTTCGAGCAGTTTCACGCCGACGCAGTCACGCTGAGCGGCAGCCTGCGCCCAGAGGCGTTGCAGCACTATTTGCGATACCGAGACCGAGCCGTGTTTATCTGGAATGATGCCGCTTCAACCAGCCTGAATTTTTCAGATAGCATGGGCATTGGGCTAGACGCAGCCCGTTGGTCGCGGATAGCACCCGCGCTGATGGGCACACAAGACGCGCTGATTTTTGTCGAAACAGCCAATCATCCCTCGCAAGATGATGCCTTGTTTGGGTTATTTCGCTTGGTTAGTGCTGGCCTAAAGCCCATCGTCAGCGTCTCGCGGCCCATTTTGTATGCCTCGAAGCGCATTGACTACGCCGATGCCGCCCGCGCCAATGCGCAAAAATTGCGTGAATTGATGCGTTATTAGGAACTCACCTTACGCATTGGGTGCAAAACCACCCCTAGCTCCTACTTAGAAAATTAATTCCACAGATACGAAGACCTCGACCTCGACTTCGACTTCGACCCTAACCAACGTTAATCAGGGTCGAAGTCGAAGTCGAGGTCGAGGCTTTCACATCCATGAAGTTGTGAGTTCTGTTTTTATCGTCCCGCAATCAATTCACCGCCATCTACCACAATGACTTGGCCGTTGATCCAGACAATTTCAGGGTCGCACAGGGCGCGAATGGTGGTGGCAACATCTTCGGGGGTGGTGAGCCGCCCACCGGGGTTGCGGCTGCCCGCCAATTCCATGATCTTGTCGCTGCCGGGGATTTTGCGCAAGGCGGCGGTATTGGTCACCCCCGCCATAATGCAGTTGACCATCACCCCAAACGGGGCCATCTCAAGCGCCAATTGCCGTGTGTGCGATTCAAGCGTGCATTTGGCGGCTGACACCGCGCCATAGCTTTCGAGCATTTGCACGCTGCCAGAGCTGGTCATGCTAAAAATGCGGCTACCGCGCCCCAACAACTTGGCTCGCCACAAATCTTGCGTCCAATACACGAGGCTGTTTGCCATTACGTCTAGGGTCATCTCGACTTGCGGCTGGGTGAGTGTGTTGCTCATGTCTTCGGTGATAAACGGCAGCAATGAGCCGAAGGCCACCGAGTGCATGAGCATGTGAATCTTTTGCTCGCCCAACAATGCTTTGGCTTTGGCAATCGCATCAGCGCGTTTTTCGGCGCTGGCGATGTTCATATTGATGAAAAGCGTTTGCACGCCATGTTCACGCGCCAAATCGGCGGCCAAGTTTTTGGCGGCCTCTAGCCCTGCACCTCGGTCCAAATGCAGCCCGATGATGTTTACCCCGTTTTTTGCTAGTTCGCGTGCCGTTGCCGCGCCAAAGCCCGATGACGCGCCCAAAATCAGCGCCCATTTTCCCTTCAAATCTGCTTGACTCATATCGTAAGGATGAGGGGCGAAAGAGGGCAGATAAAATTAACCATTCATCCACCCTCTTTCCCCTTTTATCTGTTTGTGTGTTGCAAAAGCTTTTGCTGAGGTGAACCAGCTTGACACCATCAAGCGCCTCAGTTTATTCAGCCCTTTATTATAAGGATATTAGACAGTTGCCTTAGGCTTTATTTCGCGGATCGAGCGCGTCGCGCAGCCCATCGCCAAGTAAATTGAACGCCAAGACGGTGATGACGATGGCAAGACCCGGAAAAACCAATAGGTGCGGGGCACTAAACACGCTGGCGCGTTCTTCGCCCAGCATCAGGCCCCATTCGGGCAAAGGCGGCTGTGCGCCCAAACCCAAAAACGACAAACCAGCAGCTTCGAGGATAGTTCCAGCCACGCCCAGCGTGCCCGCAATAATGACGGGGGTCATGGAATTTGGCAACAAGCGGGTGAACAAAATTCGCATGGGTGACGCCCCCAATGCCCGCGAAGCGTTGATGTATTCTAGCTCTTTGACACTCATGACAGCAGCCCGCACAATGCGGGCGTAAGTGGGGATGGAGACGATGGCAACCGCCAGTAAGGTGTTGATTAGTCCTGTGCCCAGCACGGTCACGATGGCTATTGCCAGCAGTAGGCTGGGGAAGGCTTGGAAAATATCCATCGTGCGCATGATGAGGTTGTCAATGGTCTCGCCCGCGTAACCGGCAATTGCGCCAAGCAAGGTGCCGACCACCAGCGATAAGGCGGTGGTGACAAAGCCAATTTGCAACGACAAACGCGATCCATGAATGACCCGTGACAAAATATCGCGTCGGTTGCTGTCGAGACCCATCCACAATTGGGGTTTTTCGGGTTCGCAGCCAAGCGCGTGAATGCACGGCACGGCGCGAGGTTTTACCCCGCCCTCACGAATCTGATCTTCGTAGGTGTAAGGCGAAATAACATCGGCCAACAAAGCCACCAAAAAGATGAAGCCGAGCAATACCAACCCAATTTGCGCCGAGCGGTGCTGTAGCAATCGGCGCATGGTGCGCCGAAAAGGCGATTGAATCGAAACGCTTGGCGTTTTGACGGTTTGGGCCGAGGAAGCAGTTGTTGTGGCAGCCATAAAATTATTGCACTCGAATACGCGGATTTAAATAGGCGTAAGAAATATCAACCAACAGATTGACCAAAACCAGCAACAAGGCGATGACGACTGTGAAGGCTTGCACCACTGGATAGTCACGCGATGAAATGGCGTCAATTAACTTTGTGCCGACGCCGGGTAGCCCGAAGGTAGTTTCGGTGAGCACTGCGCCGCCCAACAAGCCGCCAAATTGCAACCCAATCACGGTGACAATTGGAACCAGTGCATTGCGAAATGCGTGGCGCAACACCACCATCCGTTCAGACAACCCTTTGGCACGCGCCACCCGCACATAATCTTGGGTGAACACATCAAGCATAGCGCCGCGTGTCATGCGGGCAATGATGGAGGTGGAGACAGTGGCAACTGCGATGCTAGGCAAAATAAGGTGCTTGAGCGCATCCCACATAATCTCCCATTTGCCCTGTATCATGGCGTTGAGCAAATATGAATTGGACAAGAAGATTGTGCCGAAGCGTTGAAGACCGGTCGAATCTTCCATTTTCCATAATTTCAGTAAATTGGGCAAATCGGCGCCGGGTGTGATGCGAGCCGATGGCGGCAACTGCAAAAATGTGCCTGCAAGTGTGATGGCAAAAAAATAGGCCAACATTAGGCCGAGCCAAAAAATCGGGATGCTGACCCCGGCATTCGCAAAAATCATCGAAATCACATCAATGGCGCTGTTTTGCCGCACCGATGACACCACCCCCAGCGCCACCCCAATGATGGCCGAGATAAGCGTGGCGAAAATGGTCAGCTCAATCGTCATCGGCAACCGCTCGGCGATGATATCGGTGACGTTGCGGGCGTCTTTGATAGATTGCCCAAAATCGCCGCGTGTCATGTTTTGCAAATAACGTGCAAATTGAACCGGAATGGAATCGTTCAAACCGAAACGCTCATTAAAGGCAGCACATTTATCGGGCGTGGCCTTTTCGCCGAGCATCGCGGTGCATGGGTCGCCCGGAATGAGTCGGGCGAGGGCGAAGGTGACGGCAAAAATACCGATCACCACAAAAACAAGCAGGAATAAGCGACGAATAATAAATTGCCCCATGCTGTTATAAATAAATGCCGATTTCGCTGGCTTGTTTAGCAAGCCAGCGAAATCGGCAAAACCATATTTATCGTTTGATTATTTCTTAGCGTTCAAAAAACCGCCGAAATAATCGGCAAAGTAGGTGAACTCGCCGGTGTTACCCTTGTGCAATGGGTTGCTGGCATCCCATTGGCGGGCAAACGTGGCAAATACGTCATTGGCATCCAACTCGGCCCCATTGTGGAACTTAACCCCTGAGCGAAGTTTGAAGGTCCATTCGGTGGCTTCGGGGTTGCCCTTATATTCAGCCGCCAGCGCTGGCGCGATCTCGACCGTGCCGGGCTTGAAGCTGAGCAATTGCTCGAAGATCTGACCACAAGCATTGAACGTTTCGCCATCGCTTTCATCGGCGCAATCTAAGCTAATCGGTTCACCAGCTTGCACATAAACAAAGGTATCCTTTGCCCCTTTCATCTTGTGATATTCGTTCGGGGTTAATGGGTTAGCGTGCGCCCCATCCACTGCGGCAGAATAGCCTTGAGCGCTGT
>JAHBAL020000348.1 GCA_018500105.2 Anaerolineae bacterium | reverse complement strand
TGTGTATAAGAGACAGCATTACGCCCACCCCAACGCCCTCACCCACCCCAACCCAAACGCCAACGCCGACGGCGGGGCCGGTGTTTATGTCGCTAGTGTTAAACAACTTCGACATCACGCCCGAAGTCACCGGCACGCTCACCACAACCCTAACCAGCACACCCACCCTTACCCCCAGCGCAACGCCGACGCCGAAAAAATAAGCTGATATGCGAATCCTCTTCCTCACCCCCCAATTGCCATACCCACCGCGCCAAGGCACAACCATGCGCAATTGGGGGTTGATCTCGCGCATCGCCAAACAACATGAGGTTTGGCTGTTGTCGTTTGACGAGGAAGCGACCTCGGTCGCGGGTCAAGCCCGCGATCTTGCGCCATTGCAGGCCGCTTGCGCCCAAATTGCCAGCTTTGCCGTGCCACACCGCCGCAGCCAAGACCGCTTGCGCACCCTGCTCACTTCGTCCATCCCCGACATGGGCTGGCGTTTGTGGTCGCCAGCCTTTGCACAAAAATTAGAGGCATGGCTCACGCAAAACCGCTTCGACATTGTGCAAATCGAGGGCATCGAAATGGCGCGTTATATGCTGCACACTTCGCATGAAGTGGCGACCTTGCCCCTGCGCGTCGTATTCGACGACCACAATTGTGAATATGTGCTGCAACAGCGCAATTGCTTGGCCGATGCCCGCAAGCCCAAGCGCTGGCACGCCGCCGCTTACTCATTTTTGCAATGGCAACGCCTACGCGCTTTCGAACGCGCCGCCATTCTCGGCGCACAAGCCACGTTGTGCGTATCGCCACAAGACGCCGCCGCGCTCAAGCAATTGCACCCGCCGCTCCAGCCACACATCATCCCAAATGGCATTGACCTCGCCGATTACCAGCATTATCGGCACACAGCCAACCTCTCGCCCGATCCTACGCCAATGGTGGTATTTACTGGCAAAATGGATTATCGGCCCAACATCGAAGCGGTGCTGTGGTTTGCCACACACATATTGCCGTTGGTGCTGCCCCATTTTCCGGCCCTAAAATTTAAGATCGTCGGGCAAAAGCCCAGCCCGCGTTTAGGTGTCTTGCGCGACAACCCAAATATCATCATCACAGGGGCGGTGGATGACATTCGCGGCTATATCTGCCAAGCCGATGTTTATGTTGCGCCGCTGCAAGTGGGCGGCGGCACGCGCTTCAAGTTGCTCGAAGCGATGGCACTCGAATGCCCCATTGTCACCACTCGCGCCGGTTGCGAGGGCTTCGACCTCCAGCATGGCGAAAATGCGCTCATCGCCGACGCGCCCGCCGAGTTTGCTGCCCACGTTTGCCGTTTGCTAGGCGACGCGCTGGCCCGCACCCGCATCAGCCAGCACGCCCTTGCCTTCGCCCAACAATTTGATTGGGGGCATATCGTGCCACAGTTGGAAGGGGTTTATCGGGAAATAACAATGGCCTAAAATGCTGCGACTATCAACTTAGCACTTATACCAATCGCTTAATCAAAGTGGACGAGGTTGTAGGGGTAAGGCATTCGCCAAGGCATCGCCCCCAAGCGTAAATCGCTCAATGGGTGACCGCGAATGTCTTACCCGATGCGCGAGCCAAATAACGCTACAGCAAGATGGGGCAAGGCATTTGCTAGCTTTAACGGGTTGACGATGTGTGAAATGCAAATGCCTTGCCCCTACATCTTGCTACTTTCCCCTTTTCACTTTTTACTTTTTACTTCCAATATGGCCTAAACCACGCATCTTGCATGCGAATAAAACGGCGCGTGTCGGCCTTGATGCGCGTAATGGCCTCGTCCATTGACAATTGACCGAGCGCAACCTCAATCATATCGGTGTAGCCCAGCGCCGACATAGAGGGCAACGTCTTGGCTTTGGCAGCATCAATACCAACCGAGGCCAAGAATTGCAGCAATTGGCGCGTCTCATCCAGCCAGCCGTCGCGCACCATCTGCAAAATCCGCGCATCAGCCCGCTCATACAGCACCTCACGCGGCAACGCCACATTCACAATTTGCAACAATCCCGAATCCATCGGGCTTTTGCGCTGCAAATCGCTCCATTTTTGCCCCGTCACCTCGATCACCTCAAGCGCCCGAATGACCCGCCGCACATTGCGCGGGTCAATCGTGGTAGCGGCGGCGGGGTCGAGCTTAATCAACTCGCGGTTAAGCGCCTCGGCCCCGTGCGCCTCGGCATAGGCCGTCCAGCGGCGACGAATGTCTTCGTTGGGCGGCACTTCGGGCACTTGCCAGCCTTCGATCACCGCCCGCACATATTGCCCCGTGCCACCGACCAACATTGGCGTTTTACCACGTGCACTCACATCGTCAATCGCAGCTCGCGCCAAATCTAAATATTCTGACAGCGAAAATGGCTCATGTGGGTCACGCAGATCGAGCAAATGATGCCGCACCCGCGCTTGCTCGTCAGCCGTTGGCTTATTTGTGCCAATCGTCATGCCGCGATAAACATGCCGCGAATCGGCTGAAATAATCTCGCCGTCAAGCTGCGCCGCCAATTCCATCGCTTTGGCCGACTTTCCCACCGCCGTTGGCCCAATAACAATCACTAGTTTTGCTTTTACACTCATATTTTCATTCATTTGGATTATAGTGGGCGCAAACTTGGCAAGTTAAAATATCATTATGCTCTCGCTAATTGAGGAAAACCGCGAACAACTTGCAGCAATCTGCAAGAAATCACATATTCTCATCCAATCCATCCTTGCAATTGCGCTCTTGACCAGTTGCAATTCCATCCCCGCCTCCATCCGAAATCAACTGGATGTCGGCAAGTTGCTGCGCACCGATCCAACCCCCGCCGCGATTCGGGCCGCACCTATCCCCACCGCCGTGCCGCTCGAAATCTCGACCGCCGAAGTGGTGCGTCGGCGCGGCAAATTGCGGGTGGGCATGCGCTACGACGCGCCGCCCCTCAGTTTCGTCAACGACAAAGGCGATCTCGAAGGCATGGATCTCGACATTGCCCGCGAATTTGCCAAACGCTGGCTAGGCAGCCCCGACAAAGTGGAATTTGTGCAAGTGACGATTAGCTCGGCCCCCAAAAAACTCGCCACCCGCGAAATTGACATCGCTATGGGCGGCTTTTTGCATTCCAAAACCACCGAAGAAGTGGCCGACTTTGGCCTAACGTATATCGAAGATGGCGAGGCGTTGCTGATTCGGGCCAATACCGCAAAAGAACCACGTGACCTTGCCCGCAAATCGGTCGGCTGGATTGACACCGATACCACGTTCGCCTTGCGCGATCTACAAAATGGCCTTGGCATCACGGTCACAATGCAATCAATGGGCACATACAGCCGCGCCATGCAAGACCTGAAGTCTGGTCGGTTGGCGGCGGTGGCGGGTAATTGGCGACGCTTGCGCTACGAGGCCAGCCGCGACCCACAATTGGCGGTGCTTTCAGTTTTGTCGCGTTACCCTGCCAGCCTATTAGTTGCCGAAAACGACTCGGCGTGGCAAGGTTTCGTCAATTTCACCCTGAGCAAAATGCTCACCGATGACACATTTGCCATCTTGCACCGCAAATGGTTTGGCACACCAACGCCCGCCATCGCCCGCCCCTTGCAAGGCGAGGCCGACCTACAACTCGCCGCCCTACCCGCCAACGTCAACCTTAAAAAGACGATGGAGCAAATAAAAAACAATAAAGTGTTGCGTGTCGGCATTAGCACCCCCAACTTACCCTTTGCCAGTTGGGATTTTAAAAATGACGCGCTCGGATACGAAGTCGAGACCGTTGTCGAATTGGCGCGGCGGCTGCCCGAACCGGCCCGCGTCGAATTTGTTGATCTCAAAGGCGGGTCACTCACCGATGCCTTAAAATCGGGGCAAATTGACATGGCCGTCGGC
>JAHBAL020000459.1 GCA_018500105.2 Anaerolineae bacterium | reverse complement strand
GTTTTGAATAGCACGCAGGTGGCTATCGCCCTCGTCACCGATCTGTTCTTGGGCGCGGCGATAATCATATTTATCAATGAGTGTGCTTAGCTCCGCTTTCATCGAGCGCCATTTCTGTGCTTGCAGCGTTACCAGCGTTTGCGCCGCCAATGGGTTACGCACACAGCGTAAGGTGTTGCGAAAATGCGGCAAACACAACCCCGGCGAGGCTTCGTAGCCAGCCCGAAAATTAGCCTCGGTGATAAATTCGGCGATGGTGTTTTGATAATCGCGCTCAAGTTTGGCTTTGTGTTGGCAAACTGGGCACGGACCAACGGGATTGAGGGCATCGGCCAACCCCGCCGCGCCGGTATCGGATTTGCCGAGCAAACGCGACAAACGCCCACCCGCCGCCGCGCCCGATATCGCAAACGCATCACTCGCCGTCAACACCTCATCCACCGCCGCCCGAAACAAAATCGCCATGCCCAACGTATGCCCACGCAACTCAGACAACTGCCAGCCATGCTCATTGCACAACCCGCGCCGCTTGCGTATCACCTCGTGCATTTCTGGCTCGGTCACATGCTCATGAAAAATCGAGTCGAGCATCCGTTGAGCATCGCGCTGCAACAAAAAACAAATCGGGCAGCCTTTGTGTTTGAATGCGTCGAGCAAGCTGTGATAATCGAGTGGTAACATCTTTTTAATGGACAATAGACAATGGACAATGAAGCATGCCCATCCTCGTCTATATTAAGTCGCTGCAAGATTTTTCTTGGTTGAGTTAATAATACTGGTAAGCAGCTTTAGCAACTCTTTGAGATCAGTATGCAATGACTCAAATTCATTAACCTTTAAATAATCAGTCTTGCACATTAATAATAACCAGTATTCAGTTTCATTCGCTTCTTTGAGCGCAATTGATAACTTGTGAATAAAATCAGCCTTACTTTCGGCTTGATCGGCTTCTCTGGCCAATGCCCCAATCGCCGTACCCGAACGCAACATCTGTTTGGAAATAACAAACTCCTTCTTTTCTATTGACAAGAATTTATATAAATTAACCATCCGTACCGCAAAATCAAAAGACTTTTCTTGTAATGGCCTATTATTCATTGTTTTCAACCAGTAAAATCAGTATAAAATTGTCCATTGTCCATTGTCCATTGTCCATTGTCCATTGTCCATTGTCCATTGTCCATTGTCCATTGTCCATTGTCATCTTAATTTCGGCAAAAAGATAAACAACCCCACTATCACCGCCAAAATCGCCGCAATGAACACAGCCCCAGCCGCGCAATCCTTGGCGATTTTGGCCAGCGGGTGAATTTCGGGCGTGGTTTTGTCAACAATCGCCTCAAGCGCGGTATTGAACAACTCGGCTTGCAGCACCAAACCAATCGTGACGGCGATGATGGCCCATTCAATTGCCATCAGCCGCAGCCATAGCCCCGCCAGCACCACCCCCGTCGTCACGACAATATGGATACGAAAATTGCGTTGGCTACGCAGGCCGTGCAAAATGCCTTGCCACGCATACCCGAACGATTTTAATAAACCCGACAAATTAAACCCTTCAAGTATTCAGATTCTGGGAAAGTCAATAATACGGGATGGTCGCTGGCCTGTGACAAATGCTCGACAATATGCACCTCGCGCCCGGCTTCCATCGCGGCGCTAAAGATAATTTTTTGGAACAACGCTGCATCCACCACGCCCGAACACGAAAACGTCGCCAACACGCCACCCGGCTTGACCAAGTGCATCCCCACCCGATTGAGGTCTTTGTAAGCGCGGGCCGCGCGTTCGATTTGGCTGGGGTTGTGCGCAAATTTTGGGGGATCGAGCACCACCACATCAAACGCCTCGCCCGCCTCGCGGCGCACCCGCAAATCGTCAAATACATTGGCTTGAATGTGGGTAATGAGGGTTTGGCGATTTTCGTTAATCCCCGCCCCGAATCCATTTAATACCGCATTCTCGCCTGCCAGTCGCAGCGCATCTGCCGATGAATCCACATTGATGACTTCGGCAGCGCCCGCGGCGGCAGCATAGATGGCAAAGCCGCCGGTATACGAAAATGTGTTCAGCACACGAGCGCCTGCACAATACGCCGCCACCCGTTGCCGATTTTGGCGCTGATCGAGATAAAAGCCGGTTTTTTGCCCGCGTGTCAAATCAACCCGAAATTGCAGATCGCCCTCGCGGATGACCGTCGCCGCCGCTTCGGAAGCCACGCTTGGGCTATACAGCTTGGCCGACACACCCTCGCCTTTCAGCCGCTCTTCATCATAGCGAATGTGAATTTGGGCAGGCGCACAACTTGTGCGGATCGCGGCCTCGATAGCCTCACGCGCATTCAACGCCACCAGCGCCGAATATTCAATCACGATATGCGACGCATAATCATCCGCAATCACGCCCGGCAAACCGTCGCTCTCGCCAAAAATGATGCGCCGCGCATTGGTCGTGCGCAACAACGGGTCGGCGTTGCGTCGCGCCACCGCCTGCGCCACCCGCCGCGCCCAAAATGCCGCGTCAATGGCCTCATCTTGGTCCCACGTCAGCAGGCGAATTGCAATTTGCGACGCTTCGTTAATCACGCCCCGCGCCAACCACTCGTCGCGGTTATCATGCACCTCAACCACCTCACCCGACTTGGGCCGCCCGACGATGGCCTTGATCCCGCCCGAAAACAAACGCGGGTGACGCTGGCGCACTGGCTTATCACGCCCCGACTTCAATACAACTTTGGCATTACTCATGGGGGGCATATGATACAAGAGGCAAGATGTAAGAGCTAAGAACCAAGAGTCAAGTTGCAAGTTGCAAGTTGCAGGTTGCAGGTTGCAGGTTGCATCTCAATTCTTGGCTCTTGGCTCTTGGCTCTTGGCTCTCAAAACACCAGCGGCAAAAATATGGATTTAGGCGCCAGCTTTAATTGAGCAAATTGAAGTTGACCTGCTTTAACAGCAATCATGACTTCATGCGTTGGGTTGCTGATTACCCAGAGCGGTTTACCAATGATTTCTCCTATTTCAACCGGAATCAGCCGACTCGCTGTATCTTTTTTAAGCACATAATTCCGCCAGCCAAACGCATAAATAAACTGTTGGCTGCTTAATAAAGAAAGACGCTCATGAGTAGCGATTGTTTCAAAATAGACACGCAACGGTATATTCAAGGCAGCCCTCGTAACTAGCACAGGCTGTGTCAGCGTCTGAATATTGAGGATGACAACAGCAGTGGGGTTTGGTGGCGGGTCAAAACCGCCAACTGGCTGGCTTTTACCACGAATACCCACCACCAGAGAATCATCCACAAGATTGATCGCATCAAAATTAAGCGGGGCAGGTGGGTCATTAAAAACTACGTCTCCGATTAAAACAGGTTGCTGAGGATTGGATAATGAATAAAGAAACAGGTGAGATACAGCAAAATCAGTTTGCCGCTCGATCAATACAATGAGGCGATTCGGATCCGCTTTCAAATCACTAATCTGATCTGTGTCACTTATTTTCACGGATGCTATGATTTTGGGTAAATGACGCGATTTTACATTTATAACAAAAAATTTATTTTTTGACGCCACATATGCAAAATCACTCACCACTACAATTGATGTTGTCGGTTCAGCCAAAGCAATTTGACCCAACGGCGCAAATGTCGCATCTAACTCTATTGAAAATAGCGATAACGTGCTGGTGAGATATTCCAATTGATATCGTTCGCTATTGGGCTGAGTCACAGCAGTGACGACATATAAGGCATCTGTTTGAATCCAATGGCGCGTGATCACGTGGTCAGCCGGAGCCGTATAGCCAACCTTGCGCAAGGGTTGATCTGGATTGCTGAAATCAACCAGTTGAATACTATTTGCATCTATGACAGCATACAAGTTACTTTCCGGCATTACGTCAACTCGATTTACTTTGTCATAGCTCGCATATTGTGTGCTAAAAAAGGCCGTTCTAGACAGTTTATCCGACGACGCAGACGAAAAAGCAAAAACATCTACGCCATCTTCACTGCTCACGATCACCCTGTTGCCCGACAAAGCAAGATTGTATATCGCATGGGTGATTTTGTATTGACAGCCACCTTTAAAAGGGCACGTTGCGAAATTTTCAGGCGCGGCGAGATTACGAAGCCGCTTTATAGTAACTGGTTGTTGCAGATCTCGAATATCATAGACATCCACACTATCATTTCGAACTTTCTCTGAGGCGTTTTTTCCTAATGGAATGTAATCATAACCAGTAACTAGCGCAAAATGCTCAATAAAACGAATCCCACGAGCGTTAAATTCGCTAGGTGTTTTAAAGTAGCCAAGGTCAATAGGATGGGTGGGGATTGAAATGTCAATGATCCGAAAAATCGAGGGATAGGTGAAGGAGTTTTCTCGGATAAACGCATAGTTCCCAAAAATTTCAATCGCACTGCGTGCATACACTTTGGCATCTATGGGCAAAAATGCAACCTGCCTATATTCGTTTAATACGGTTTTATCCACCACCGCTAAACCAGTTTGGGTGGTCAAATAGATGTAATTTCCCTGCTCAACGAGTGTATTGCCCACGCTTTCATAATAGCTATCTTGCGTGCGAAAGGGCACAGTCCATGTGCCAATTAGCTCGAGTTGTGGCTGTTTTTTGCTGTCAAAAATATAAATGGATTGCGTTTGTGACCCAAACTCATCCCCCTCAGCTGGGGCGAGGGCATACAACAAATCACCCCCACGTTTTATTTGATAGAAATTGATGATGCTCTGAAAATGACTCAGCAGTTGAGGGGCGTGAGGGGCACTCAAATCAAATACCTTTATCCCTGCGCCTTCAAGCAAAACATACGCTCTCCGATCTACAATTTCTATTGCACGCACCTTGTCATCCAAAGGAATGCTGCGAAGCTCACGAGGATGATCAATATCACGCAAATCGAGAATCGTTAATTGAGTCCCTTCACCGATATACCCAACATCACCCCAAATAGCAACCGCACTTACTGCTCCGCCAATCTTCGCTAGCACTTGGGTCTCATCGGTTTCAGCAGAAACTTGGCAAGCGCCAATCAGCCAAAAACACATGGCACATAATAAAGTGCCGGCAATTTTTATTTTGATAAGCATCAATTAAAGAGTAAAGAAGACATATCTTAACATTCTGCATTCTATATTCTTTACTCTTTAATCTGCATTCTTCAATCTTGGTTCTTGGCTCTTGATTCTTGGCTCTTGCCCCTCACAGCGCCAGCGGCAAATCGCGCAGACGCTTGCCGGTGAGGGCAAAGACGGCATTGCCAATGGCGGCGGCGACCGGCCCCAGCGGCGGCTCGCCCACCCCAAACGGCTGATCACCGCCCGGCACAATGACGGTCTCGATGCTCGGCGTATCGCGCATGGTCAGCAACGGGTAAGCATCGAAATTATTCGCACTCACCCGCCCATCCACCAAGGTAGCTTGCTCGAGCAAGGCCGAACTGATGCCCATCACAATCGCGCCTTCGGTTTGCGCCTTCACCCCGTCAGGGTTGATCACCAAACCCGCGTCAATGGCGCTGACAAAACGATGCACGCGAATCTTGGGCTTCGCACCGCCAGTCTCAACCGACACCTCGGCCACCTGCGCCACCACCGCGTTGCCGTCAATACAGCACGCCAACCCACGTGCGCGACCGGCTGGCGCGGGGCGGCCCCACCCTGCCTTATCGGCAACAGCGGTCAACACCTTGCGAAAACGCTCGCCGCGTTCGTCATTGCCCACATTTTTCAGCCGAAAAGCCAACGGGTCAACCTTGGCAGCATGGGCCAACTCGTCAATGAAACTCTCGATGGCGAAAGTATTGGCAAGCAAGCCCAAGCCGCGCCACCAACTGGTGCGCGCCGGCAATTTGACAAATTTTGTCCCCACATAGCGATTTGGAACCGCGTAATGAATGCGCCCGCCACGCCACGCGCCAAAATCCGACCCCAAGGCCGTCATCATGGCAGCCGGCAAAAACGCGCCCGCCACCTCGCCGCTGCTTTGCAAATGCGTCAGCCCGTCAATTCGCCCATCCGCCCCCAACACGCCACGCAAAATATGCCGCGTGGGCGGACGCAAATAACCGTGCTGAAATTCTTCACTGCGCGTCCAGCTCACATGCACCGGCTTACCGCCCATTGCGCGTGACAATCTCGCCGCCGGTATCCCAACATCGGCCCCATATTTGCGGCCAAAGCCGCCCCCAATGAAGGTAGGAATGACATCTACTTGCTCATCTTTCATGCCCAGCGCCTTGGCAATTTCGCTGCGGGCCAGCGATGGCATTTGGGTCGAAACCCACACCCGCGCCCGATCAGCCTGCACCTCGGCCAACGCCGATTGTGGCTCAAGTTGGGCGTGGGCGGCAAACGGGCTGCTGTAATGCGCCTCGATCACCCCCACGCCTCGACTCGGCAAGACTCCATTCCCTTCTTGCTGAATCGCCACTAACTCGCGTTCATTTATTTCGAGCATGGCGTCCACATCGCTTTGCTGCCAGCGTTTACCCTCGTCCCACACCAGCGTCAGCGCATTCACCGCGCTTTGGGCTTGCTGGCGCGATTCGGCCACGACCCCGGCAAACCCGTCTTCGATCACCACCTTGCGCACCCCCGGCTGATCATTGGCATCGCCGACGCTAGCGCGGCGTAAGGTCGCGCCCAAGGTCGGCGGCATCGCCACCGCACCATACAACATGCCCGGCAATCGCGCATCCAGCCCATATACGGTTTCGCCCTGCACCTTGGCGGGCAAATCTACACGCGGCGCAGGCTTGCCAATCAATTTAAATTCGCTCGGCGTTTTCAGCGTCGGCTTGTCCTTGGGCAATTCCCAATTGCCGACATGCGCCTTCACCACCTCACCATAGCTTATTTTGCTCGCACCCGCCACAAACATGCTATTTTGGGCCACAAGGCTGGCGGCTGACACATTGAGCAATTTGGCCGCCTCGGCCCGCAACATCTCGCGCATGGTCGCGGCGATCTGGCGCAATGAGTTGTAGTTTGACGAAACAGTCGTGCTGCCCGTTGTGCCATTGGCATCCACCGGCCCACGGGCGGTGCTGGCATGGCGCACCTCAATATTGGCCCATGCCGCTTCCAACTCTTCGGCCAAAATTTGGGCCAAGGCGGTGTGAACGCCCTGCCCCATCTCGATTTTCGACAAATGAAAAATGACCTTGTTGGCTGGCGTGATCTCGATCCATTGCATCGGCTCGACAGGCAAATTGCTAGGGCGAATGCCCCCATCAAACATACCGGCCATTTGTAGCCGCGCCTTGGGCAAGCCGACGCCGTAGCCCAGCGCCAAACCCGCCCCCAATACGCCTGTGCCAATGAGAAAACCGCGCCGCGATACGCGCCATTTGCGCTTTTGGCTTGATTTTGCATCACTCATGCGTTCACCTCGTCATGCTGGGCAATGTTGACCTGCGCCGCCCGCGCCACCGCTTGTTTGATACGCATATAGCAGCCACAACGGCAATAATTACCACTCATGGCCTCGACAATTTGCGCCTCGTTCGGCTTGGGCGTTTGCTGCAAAAAGGCTGCCGCCTGCATCATTTGGCCCGATTGACACCAACCGCACTGCGGCACTTGCTCGTCAATCCACGCTTGTTGCACGGGGTGCAATTTCACCTCGCCGTTGGCTTTGGCCTCAGCCAAGCCCTCGATGGTGCGCACAGCTTTGCCAGCAACCGCCGACAATGGCGTAATGCAAGCGCGGGTCGCCACGCCATTCACATGCACTGTGCAACTGCCGCAAATACCGGCCCCGCAACCAAATTTTGTGCCAATCAAACCTAATTCATCACGCAGCACCCACAGCAACAGCCGCGACGGCGCGTCGGGGACTTCGATCGTTTTTCCGTTGATGTCTAATTTCATTGCCCAAAGCTCCCACAAACCTTATACAGTTTTGTTGATGATAGGGCATTAAAATGATTTTTTAATTAGAAATCAATTTGTACATGTGTAATGATTAAACGAATTGGTTAACTATTCTATGAGTTTATTCGAAAATCTGGATTAAAAGGACTTCTTGCCCTAAAGCAGGATCATAAATCCCGTGTGAAGGAAATATGTATTTTCGAATTACTCGAGCTTGATTTGTCGAAACTTTATTTCGAATAAGTTGCTGAGCTTGAAAATGTAACTCTTTATCCCACTGAAACGGTGGACCAAAATCACCTTCTGTGTATAAAATATAATCATTGCGTTTTATAAATTCTTCAAGATCTTCCATTCTCTCAAAACTTCGCTTTTCATTTCCGCCAGTAAAAGCCAACAAGTCGAAATCTCGTAAATCAGCATACATGTTTAAAACATTAGGATTAACGTGTTCAAAGTTAATAAGGCTATATATTGTAATTTCATCACCTTTAAGAATAGCTAGGTCATTCAATTCATTTAATAAGCTACTAAAATCCCATTCAGCTTGATAATACATTGATACTGGATGCATAGACTTTGTATTCAAAATCCTTATATCCAAATTATTCATTGGATAGATACGCCAATCAATGGACCTTGGAAGTAAAATCCCAAAAGATAAACTCAAATACAACATTATTTTTATGAAAAATGCGATTCCAATAAAGAATGTCAATATATGGCTTGTCACTTTATTGTAATTTTTCACAAATAAACCACTGACACCGCTCAGTATCACAAACGGCAGAACCGGGTAATAAAATCTCAAGTCTTTATTACTCACACCGCTCAGGAAAATATAATAAAAAACAAAAAAATAAATGCTAAATTTAATACACCTCGTTTTACCATAAAAAAAACTTAGTGCTACACCATAAAACAGAATCATCATGAATATAACACCTAAGGCATTGTTGACCATCAATTTAAAATAAAACAACCAAGTGAATGGATTTAAATACCCACGGGGATGATCAAGCTCAATATTTGCGCCGGATTCTAGGTAGTTCAAAATCGCTATACCGTTTGGTAGCAGCCATAATGAAACTAATCCTATACACAACATGATTCCAAACAAACAATTCAAAAACTGTTCATCAGTGATTTTCCTCTTCCTAAGCAATGCAGTAGACACATACAAACATGGAAAAACATAATATACGATTGTCTGAATTTTAGTCAACAGCGCAAAAGCAGCAAATAAACCACCTAGCAATACATAGCTTCGTCGTTGCATCCAATTGCTTTTAAGCAACATAAGGATCGACAATAAAAAAAAACAAGTTGAACCTAAATCAAGCAAGAACCAGCGCGAATGCGCATAAACTAATTCGCTAAATGAAAAAATACCAGTTGTTATTGATGCAATCCAATACGTTTTTGAGGTAAGCAATCTACTGTTTCCTGCTTCAAAAGCTATGGCAAAAAAATATATTGCTACCAAGCAACAAATAAATATAAAAGTAGAGAACACCTGTGCAAGCTTCACCGACTCTCCAAATAGAGCGAATATAATACCCAAAATCATTCTTAATAGTGGCCCATATGGGTCACTATATGCTTGTCGAAAAAGCTCAAAATTAGGATTACCATTAGTTAAGTCTGTAAAAAAATGGGAGTACATAATTGCATGTCTAATATGATTTGCTTCATCCCAAGTTGGAGGCGCATTGTTAAGTGATATCCAAACAATGTTTCCACACAAATGAAAAATAACTAAAAATTTAAGAAAACAATGAGAATAAGCACGACATATCTTCATTTTAGAAAATTATAATATCAAGCAACGCAAATACCAACAACCTTAGAGCATTATTAAATCAAAAATCATACTATATGAATCAAAAATCATATAAAGACCTTACAACCCAATATCAAGCAAATTTACTAAAAGGGATTGTTGAAACCTACAATGAGGATGAATTATCTACCCTATGTTTTACTTTAGGCGTTGATTTTGAAAACTTACCGGCCAACAGCAAAGAAGGAAAAGTTCGAGAATTAATTCTCTTTCTTGCTCGCCGCGATAGGATTGACGAATTAATCCAACTAATTTCCATTGAACGCAAAAATCGTGACTGGAATATCACAAAAAATTTCAGTCAACAAAACAACAAAAACCTTTCAAATAGCTCATATGTTTTATTTGGCTTATCTTTATCATGTTTTATAGCATTTATAAATATTTTTGCCACTCGTTTTACACAAGGGAATAATTATAAAGAACTAATAACCATATTTTCATTTGCTATCCCGTCTCTTTTTGTTTTATATCTAATATTAAATCTTCGTTGGGGTTACATCAAGGAAGGGAATATTAGTTTGCTTCTTGTATTATCCGTTACGATCTTTGCAATTGTGGGTTTTAGTTTGATATTCAGATGGGTAGGAGAGGAGAAAACACTTAACAATAATAAAAGCAGTCCGTCTTTAACTTACGATGTATATCACCCAATCTATACTCCAGCTAAACGGTAAGGTAAAAACCATTTTTTCAGCTAAAATCTTATGGGCCGTACTTTCCATTCTACTAAATGCCATTATTATCATTATTATAGTGAATCCGATTTGGCAAAAATTAGACATGCATGTGCCCGGAGAACCTCAGAATCTTGTTGATTTTAGAAATCCTGTAGATACAATTTTTTATTTGCGAAATGCAGAAAATGGCTATAACTGGCATGAACCGCAGAGTATTTGGTTCCATCCTTTGTTTTCTTGGTTAGTACAATTTCTCCCTCATGAAATTCCCCTAAAGTGGAGGGGTTACTTAATAAGCATAGTTTCTGCAATTCTTGCATTAACCACAGCTAACTTATATGCAAAAGAAATCTTTGAAATTCGATGGAACGAGCGATTACTTTTTTTGTCTTTTTTGGTCCCCGGCGGTTTAAATACAGCAATTGGAAATGTCGAATTACTAGACCTTTTTTTTAACACAACGACAATATTGCTTGTTCTAAAAAAAAAGGGATATTATCTAGCCCCCTTTATTACTAGTCTACTGGGAATACTAACCAAACCCAATACACTCTACCTGATTGCACCGCTTACTATATATTTAGTCTATTCTATCAATCAAAAAGATAGTGATCTTTTTCGTAGTATTTTTTTTGCAATGCTCGGAATAACCTTAGGTTGGATATGTTGGATCTTGTACGTTGATTATCAAACAGGTTTAATGGGCAGTTATTGGCAAGCACGGCAAGTTGCAACTGTTCCATTGTTTGCTGGTCCTTTCTCGCTAATGTATAGAACCATTTATGCGATTCAATCTAATGATATCAATCTAATACTAAAGTTTTCCAGCGTCTTTAGTGTTTGTATTTTTGATCTATGGCTAGTTGCTTTATTGCCATTTAAGAGAGATATTGATAAACTAGCGTCCATTTTCTCTATTTTCAGTTTATTAATAATTTCATTCTTAATAAACAACCCAAACAAGGTAATTGTTTATGCTTTAACTATCCCAATCCATATTCCTGCTTACTTAGCTATGATATCGCTAATCATCAGGCAACTAACATCCCAGATTTCCTTTAAGAGAAAATTGGCAATATGCGGTCTAGGGTTTCTATGTTTTATTTTCTGTGTCTTGCACATTATTTTTTTTGTGGCAGGCACTCCTTTGGAGTGGTATTTTTAACACGCCCAATCCCCGCTTATTTTTTCCCCTGCTTACCCCATCTTAATATCTAAAAGATTTATTCCCAAAGTTAAACCATAAAAAAGATCGCTTAACTCACGCTAACAATGTCTTTCACTTCGAAGCAAAGTCAGGAAACTTCCATATAGGTGTGTAGCAACTATAGTCATGCCTGACAGACTTTCGCGTTAGGCAATCCTCAAGCCACCTCATGATATAGTGTATAAAACAAGTTAATGCCAACCTACCCATCCTTTATGACAGCAAAACTGAAAATTACCGAGATCGAGCGCATCACGCTCGATGTGCCATTCACCCCGCGTGTGCACCCCTGGAACGAACTGCTGGTTGGGCAATGGCGCGTGGTTGAGATTATGCGCGTGGTGACCGACGCGGGATTTGTCGGCTATGGCGAGACGTTGCCTCATTACACATGGGGGCGCGTGTCGGATGAGGCCGTAGCGCGGGTAAAAGGCGGCAACCCCGCCGATTTTATGCACGATGACAGCCTTGGGGCTGGCCTGCAAATGGCGTTGTGGGACGTGGTCGGCAAGGCATTGGGCGTGCCAATGCACCGATTGTTAGGGCAACCCAAGGTGCGCGATTGGTGCACCATTGGTTGGTGGAACACCAAGGCCCCGCCCGAAGTGTTGGCCGCCGAGGCCCAAGACGCTTTGGCCCAAGGCTATATGGCGCATAAGTTTAAGGCGCGGCCTTGGTTTGATGTGTATGAACAAGTGGCGCAAATCAGCCGCGTCACACCGGTCAATTATCGGCTGGACATGGATTGGAACGAGATGCTGCGCGATGTCGGCAATGCCGCGCCGGTGCTGGCCGAGCTTGACAAGAACCCGCGTATCGCCATTTACGAAGAACCCATTCCACGCGGCGATGTTGAGGGGTATCGCCGATTGCGGCAACATACCACCCGCCCCACCGCGCAGCACTATTCACCCGAAATTATGCGCAATGCCGCCCAGCGCGAGGCGACGGATGGCTTTGTGGTGGGCGGCGGCGTGAGCGCCACCATGCGAGCCGGTTTGGCGGCGGGCGAGTTTAACAAGCCGTTTTGGCTGCAATTGGTGGGCGTGGGTTTGGTGACGGCCTTTGCGGCGCACTTGGGTGCGGTGCTGCCTTGGGCCACGTGGCCGGCCATTTCGTGTCTCAATAATTACAGCGATGATTGCTTGGCGCAGCCGCTCGAAATCAAGGGCGGGTATGTGCGGGTTCCCGACGCGCCCGGCCTTGGGGTCGAGATTGACGAAGACGCGCTGCGCAAATACCGCGTGAGCAAGGACAATTGGCTGATTGATTACCCGCGCAAAATTTTGTCGGTGGTGTGGGAGGGCGGTCGCGTAATGCATTACACCACTATGCCGCAATGTTGGACGGATTTCCGCAACGGCAATCAGCCATTGCAAGAACCCGGCGTGCGGCTGCATGTGTGGCGCGATGACGGCACGCCCGAATTTGATGCGCTTCATCGCCGCGCCGAGCTTGCACCCGTGAGAGACAGTAGAAATTGAAAATTTAAAATGGAAAATTTAAAATTGGCTACAAATTTTCCATTTTAAATTCTCAATTTTAAATTTACAAAGATGCAGTTAGGACATTTACCTTGGACCGAAGTGCCCAAGCACAACCACAAAGTGGCGGTGGTGCCGATTGGGGCCTTTGAACAGCACGGGCATCATTTGCCGATGCTGACCGACAGCATGATTTGCGGCGAGATTGTGAAACGCGCCGAGGCCGAATTGGGTGACGAGGCGGTCTTTTTGCCGCTGCTCTATCTCGGCTCGTCCGATCATCACCGCGCCTTTACTGGCACGATTAGCCTGAAATGGGACACGTATGTGCATGTGTTGGTTGACATCATCGAGAGTTTGATCGGCGCGGGCTTCCGCAAAATCTTTCTCATCAATGCGCATGGTGGCAATATTGTGCCGGGCCAAACCGCCCTTTACGAAGTGAATTTGCGCCATTTTAAAGACAAGCCCGATTTGTTTTTGACCTTCGTCAGTTGGTTTGATCTGGCCCGAAAACAAGTGGCGGCGCTAGATGGAGTGAAGCAAGACAGCGTGCTTCATGCCTGCGAATGGGAAACCAGCGCCATTATGGCCTTGCATCCCGATTTGGTGCGCGAGGAAGCGATTAAAACCGTGCGCACGCCGTTTGATTCGCGCTTTTGGTCGCCCGATCATTTGGGGCCGACGCGGGTGCATGTGGCCCGCACGCTCGATCAGTCTAGCCCAGTGGGGGCGTTGGGCTACCCAGCCGATAGCAGCGCCGACAAGGGTGAGCGCATTATTGCGACGGCGACGGCTGAGGTGGTGGCCTTTGTGCGCGAGTTTGCCACTTGGCAGCGGCTTGTGCATGAGATTGTCTCGTGATGCTTGTAGCTCAAATTTTTACCACAAAGTGCACAAAGAACTCAAAGATTTGTATCTGAAAGCCTTCTTTTCTTTGTGTCCTTCGTGCACTTCGTGGTGAAATACTTATCTTGTGCGTAAGGCGAGTTCTTCATTTAAGCCTTCTAATATTTTTGCCTCTCCGGCCCATTCGATATAGTCTATATCGCCCCCAGACAAATCATCGGCTGTTTTTTCGGCAAGCAATTGTGCTGTGCTAAATTGATAACGCTGCTCAAATAGGTGGAGTTTTCGTTGAGTGCGTGCCACGCTGTTTTGTAAATACTGCGCATAGGTGCTATGCGCATCTGGTAATTGCAAAGTAAGGGTGGTCATTGAATTTATTTTATTGTAGGGGCGTTGTGAATAAGTGGGTTTCGTCGCATCATATACAATGCCCTCACTTTATGCAAATCCAAGATCATACCTTCATCATCAGCGGCGGGAGTTCTGGCCTAGGGGCCGCCACCGCCAGCATGATTCGCCAAAACGGCGGCAATGTCGTCATTGCCGATATCAACCCACCCCGCGAGGAGATCGCAGGCGCAAAATTCATCAAGACCGATGTGACCAGTGATGCGGACGGCAAGGCGGCGGTGCAATTTGCGCTGGCCGAGTTTGGCGCGGTGCATGGCCTCGCCAATTGTGCCGGTATCGGCATTGCCGATTTGGTGCTGCGCAAGGGCGAGCCGCATCCGCTCGACCGTTTTGTGCGCGTCATCCAAATCAACCTGATCGGTTCGTTCAACATGATTCGGCTGGCTGGGCAGGCCATGAGCAACAACACGCCCAATGCCCAAGGCGAGCGCGGGGTCATCATCAACACCGCTTCGGTGGCGGCCTACGACGGGCAAATTGGGCAGGCGGCTTACTCGGCCTCGAAGGGCGGCGTGGTGGGCATGACCTTGCCGATTGCGCGTGAATATGCCCGTTACGGCATTCGCGTCATGACCATCGCGCCCGGTATTTTCGACACGCCGATGTTGGCGGGGCTGCCACAAGATGCGCGTGACTCGCTCGGCAAGCAAGTGCCCTTCCCGCCACGCCTCGGCCAACCCGCCGAATATGCCTTTCTCGCCCAGCACATCATCGAAAACGTCATGCTCAACGGCGAAGTCATCCGCCTCGACGGCGCAATTCGCATGGCGCCGAGGTAGGGGGAGGGGGGCAAAGTGGCAGGTTGCAGGTGGCAAAGTGGCAAGTGGCAAAGTGGCAAGTGGCAAAGTGGCAAGTTGCAAAGTGGCAAGTGGCAACCTGCAACCTGCAACCTGCAACCTGCAACCTGCAACCCTGCAACCCTGCAACTCTGCAACCTGCAACTTTTCCTATGACAACCCCTCTTATCAAATGGACCAATTGGGTCGGAAACCAATCATTTACACCCAGCGAAGTGGCGACGGCGAGTAATGAAGCCGATGTGCAATATTGGGTGAAGTATGCGGCTGAGCGCGGGCTGGGCGTGCGCACGGTCGGCACGGGGCACTCGTTCACGCCCATTGTCGAGACCGATGTGCTGCTGAATACCGAGGCCATGCGCGGTATTACGCACATTGATGCCGCCAAGCGCCGCGTGAACGCCTTGCCCAAAACCACCATTGCCGACTTTGGCGAGCCGCTCTGGGCGCAAGGGCTGGCCTTGGCGAATCAGGGCGATATTGATACGCAAGCCATCGCCGGAGCCATCGCCACCGCCACGCATGGGTCGGGGCTGAACTACACCAATTTCTCGGCCACGCTGGCTGGCGCACGCATGGTTGACGGGCTGGGCAATGTGGTGGTGGTGTCTGAATCGGAAAACAGCGAGGTGCTACCGGCCTTGCAGACCTCGCTCGGTTTGCTCGGCCTGATGACCGAGCTGACGATTCGCGTCGCGCCCGCCTACAACTTGCACGCCCGCTACGAAACGCTGAAGTATGCCGAGGTGTTGAACAACATTGACGATTACATCCACCATTATCGGCATATCTCGTTCTTTTGGCTGCCCACCGACGCCTCGGCCAAGCTGTATTGTCTCGATCACGGCGGGGCCGACGATTGTGTGGTCAAGCTGTATCAGGAATTGCCCGCCGATGCGCAGTTGCCCAATTTGCCCGCCAACGAACGGGTGGATCGTTCGTATCGCATTTACCCGATGCACTACGACCCGAATTTTCACGAGGTCGAATACTTTTTACCCATCGAACACACGCGCGATATTTTGCACGAGATGCGCAAATTGATGCTGCGCTGGCTGCCGCTCAGCATTTACCCGCTCGAAATCCGCACCGTCGGCGCAGATCAGGCGTGGCTCAGCCCCAATTACCAGCGCAACAATTTGGTAGTGTCTATTTCGGGCGAACCCGGCGCAGATTATTGGGATTATTTGCGGGCGTGCGATAGCCTATTTGCCGAATTTAAGGGCCGCCCGCACTGGGGCAAATTGCACTTTATGACGGCAGATCGGCTTGACCGCCTGTTCCCGCGCTACAACGACTTTGTCGCCATGCGCCGCCGTTTTGACCCCAATGGCACGTTTTTAAATGCGCATACCCGTAAGTTGTTTTTGTGAACCAAAATCGAACAAAAATCGGGTTTCTCGAAGAAACCCGATTTTTGCCCGCAACATTTCCTTGTTAAACAGGACAATAGCCATTGCAATCGGGATATCAATTTCATAAGATACCCGCACCAATGACGCAAATAGACATTTGCGATGTTTTGATCAAGGGGACAACATGGCAGCGCCAAAAATAAAAGCGAATTACGCACAACTGACCGAAATTGCGCAACTTTTTCAGCAGCACGCCGAGGCTGTAAATCAGCAATTAAATGCGATTAAGCACGGGGTCGAAAAGCTGTCGGCTGGCGATTGGCAAGGCCAGGGCGCAAGCGCGTTTTACGCCGAGATGAACGCCGACATCATGCCCGCCTTCAAACGCTTGGGCAACGCTTTGGCACAGGCAGCGCAAAAAACGCTGGCGATCAGCCAACAATTTAGCCAAGCCGAAGAAGATGCGGCGCGGGTGTTGCTGATTCAAGGCGCAGTCAATCCGCATCAACCTGACATCGGCGAAGGCGTCAAGGTAAAGTCTGAAAACATCGCGCCGGGCAAGCTAACAACCACCCCACATGCAGCGACGTTCAAAGCCTTTAACGGCCCGCTCAAAAATAGCCCTGATGCGAAAGAGCACGGTTTTCATTTAAATGATCTTCAACAAGGGCTGGTGGGCGATTGCTTTCTATTGGCCTCGTTGGGCGCCATCGTCAACAAGCAACCCGACGTGCTCGAAAACGCCATTCAAGATAACAAAGACGGCACGTATACCGTCAGGTTTTATGAAAAAATAATGGGGGCGTCGTTTCCCATCTATGAAACCGTGAATAATCTGTTGCCGGTGGACAAAAATGGCAACTTGACTTACGCCAAGCAAGGCGACAATGGCGAATTGTGGCCCGCGATTGTCGAAAAGGCTTGGGCGCAACACAAAGGTGGCTATAACAAAATTGATGGGGGCAACCCGGGCCAAATGTTGGAGGCATTGACGGGCCAGCCAAGCATCGAGAAACCGGCTGCCGATATCACATTTGATCAAATTACGCAGCAACTTGACAACGGCGGGGCCGTCATTTTTACCACCTATGAAGATCAAATGTTTGATTTTGGGATCGCAAAATGGGATATTCCCGATCAGACCAATATTGACGCAAAATATGTAGACCTTGATGATTTAAACCGTGGGGTGAGTGCGCAAGGCAAACTTGTGCCGAACCATTCGTTTGTCGTTGAAAGTGCCGACAAAACAGCAGGCACGGTCAGCATTCTCAACCCTTGGGGCAATGCCTTCCCGCCGATTGTGTTAACCGAAAAAGAATTTCAAGAATCTATTAAATTTATCAGCCTCAACCCAGTCAAGGAATGAACATGGACGCAACTACCTACACGATTGTCACCAACACCGCCTTGCACATGGGCGATTTAAGCATTGGCGTGGCCGGTCTGCGGCAAAATCAGGCGTATGTAGATGCCATGACGAAGCAAGCCAGCACGGGGCCAACGGCGGGTCTATGGCTGGGCATTCAGCACAAGCCCGATCTCGCCCGTGCGTTAACCGTCCATCGCGGTTTGACGCTGAAATATCAGGGGCGACACCTAGAGATCGTTGAGATTACGGCGCAAGAAGTGGTCATTTGTGTGTCATAACGCTAAGGCTGTTCAAAAGTCAACATAGCGCTTAATACGTCATCTCCGCGAACGCGGAGATCCATAACGAGGCCCGCAAAAAATGACGCAACCCACTCGATTTGTAACTGTCTGGTTATAGATTCCCGCGTTCGCGGGAATGACGAGGCGACTTTTGAACAGCCTTGCCCCCAGACCCCCTTCAGAGCACGGAGTTCAGAGTGACAGTCATCAGAGTCAAGAAATAGGGAGCGCAAGAAGCCGAAAACCAACAAAGTTGAGGAGGCTGACGGGGCCGTAGCGGTTGCGAAACGAGACGCGCAGGAAGCCATCGTAGCCGAACCACGAGCCGCCCCGCAGCATATTTGATCCGTTATTTTTTATACATTTTGCATTATCGTAATTGTTATAACTGCTTTGCCAAGGCGTAATGCACCATTCCCACACATTGCCGCTCATTTCTTCCACGCCAAATTCATGCCCGTGTGTATTGGCAAAACAGCCGACCGCACTCGTGCTGCCAATGCCAGTAGCATCATAGTTTGCCTTATCCGGGTCTGGTTGATCGCCCCAGCCATACGCCCGCGCATCTTTTGTGCCACGCGCCGCTTTTTCCCACTCCGTTTCACTCGGCAAACGAATTTCAAAGCGACCTGTCAACGGGTTACCGTCATGATCGTGCAACGCGCATCGTCCTTTTCCCACTTGTTCGTTCAACCAGCGTGTAAATGCCACCGCCTCATACCAGCTTACGCCAACGACCGGATGATTTGGCAATGAAAATGGCTCACCAAAGTTGTGTGGAGTAATACGCCAATCATCATCATATCGTCCTTTAAAGCCCTTGTCAGTTTGCCAATAACCCGCTGTCTTTGCCTCGCCCCACCAACGCTCGTCGGCATAACCCCGCGCCGCCACAAATTGCCCATACTGCGCTTGCGTCACCGTGTATCGGCTTAGGTAATAGTCATAATCCACATTGACCAGCATTTGTGGCTTTTCGTCGCCATGATTCTGGTCACTGCCGCGTATAAATGTGCCCCTTGGGATACACACCCAGCGCATCGCTTCAACCATCATCACCTCGCGGCGTGGATCACCCAATTTGGCGAGAATGCGCCCGATGGCAGCACGGTGTATCGCTGGATGGATATGACCCGTGAGATAGGTTTGCAAATAAGCGCGCATCTCCTTCAGCAAATCGGCATCCAAATCTCGCTCGGCAGCTTGGCTGGGCATCCCAACCTCACACAACACGTCCACCGCAAAAGCGCTCAATGCTACAGACCATACTTCATCCGTCTGCGCTTGCGCCTGTTTGTGCAGCTTGCTGGCCAACTTTTCGGGTTTCAGCCCAATTGATTGGTTATCCACATACGCATCCTTGCCCACCGCCAACAAAATCACCTCGCGCCATACCGCCAGCCCAGCTGCATCGGCTACCAAAAGCACCGCTTCATCCACAAATTCTTTTTGTTTGATCAAATGACACGCTGCCAAGTATTCTTGAAATGTGCGATGCGGGAAGGTCAGGTTGTTCTCGACCCGCCGCGCCAACAAGCCTGAGCGGTCACAAATCGCATCTACCACCTGTTGCGCCCATGCCTTGTCGGGGTTGCCATATGCATCGTTGCGTAGTTGGGCCAGCGCCAGCACCAAGCCGCTTTCGCTCACATCGGCCAGTTTTTCGCGGTCCTTCTCTTGGTCAGTGCGCGAAATTTGGGCATGGGCCAAATAGGCCGCCTCGGCCAAGACCGCCCGCACCCGCCGCCGCGCATCATCCAGCCCCTCAAGCAAGTCTTGCAGCCGTTTCAGCCCCTCTTTCTTGCTCTCGCGATGCCACAACAACAATTCAATGGCACGGTCATACAGTTGGGCACGGCGTTCGGGCAATTCATCCTCGGTATGCACCCACGCCATCAGCGTCAATTGCAGGGGGTTGCCCGCCATACGCCGAAATTCGGCCTTTTGCAGTTGCGGCAACAATTTGTCACGTTTGGCGTTGGCGCTGCTTGGGTTGTTAAAGCGCCCGGCCTTGAACAACTCGGCATACCATGCGTTTACAAACGCCTTGATCTTGGCCTCATCAAACGCGGCCAATTCATATTGGTCAAATTCCGGCACGCGTACGTCTTCACGCCCGTGCAGCGGTTCCTCATATGAACGGGTGCGGCAGGTGAGCACATAACGGTTGTTTGGGGCAGGGATACTCTGTTGCGTTTTATTGTCAAATTTAGGGGGGATGTAAAAGGCATCGGCAAACTTGCTGATCACGTCACGGATTAATTTACGCTGGCTAAATTGCGTCACTTCATCCAAGCCATCCAGCACCAACAAAACCGCCCCCTGTTTCAGCGCATCCTCCAGCATCTCATAGGCTTTGCTTTGCCCATTGTCGCCTAACATTTTGGCGATAAAGTCGAGCAAGCACTTGGGGGTGGCCGTTTGGGCGGGCTGCGAACGCAACCAAGCGTCAAAATCGCGCAAAATCACTCGCACCGGCAGACGGTTGCGTTCATTTTCCTTTTGCCACACCGCATAAAACGATTTCAATTGGGCCGAGTCTGGCGCAAGTTGGTGAATCGCCAAAGAATAAATAAGGTGATGCACAAAGGTGGATTTGCCGCTGCCCGGCTCGCCGGTCAACACCGTTTTATCTTGCCACAATAAAACTTCAAGCGCCGATCCGGCGTGGGTTGTATCCAACCCAATATACACATCACACAACTTCAGTTGAATGGCATCGGCCTTGGGGTTGTTTTGTTGCGGGTCAACCTCGTGCAAGGGCACGCGGTTGACCTCATTCGCCAGCCATCGGAGATAGGCCCGGCGCGTCTCGACATGTTTGAGTGCTGGGTCTGGCGTGGCGTAGTGATGATGGATGATTTGCTGCTCGATTTTGTCGCCCAGCACCCAATCACCCTGTATCAACACTTGGCTGCCGATGCGTTTCGCGTCTTGTTGCCACTGCGCAGCAAAATTGGGCTGCTCAGCAGGCGACAAGTGTTTGCGCGTCTCGCTCAGCGCATCCAGCTTTTGTAGCACTTGGTCAATCTCGTTGCGTAACTGCTGGCTGGCCTCGGTTTGCGCCAACAAACTCGCCGCCAGTGCATCGCGCAAGGCTTCGTCACGCTTGGCTTCGGGCGCGTCCTTCCATTTCTGCAACTCGCCAGCCAACAAATTCGACCCCAAGCCGCCCAGCACCGTCACGGCCTCGATCATCGTCGTCATGTTGGGGTTCGCCAGCGCATTCGCCAACGGCGCAAGACACAACATGCCCAGCGTGCTATACGCCAACAAGGGCACATTCTCGCTGCTGCGTTGCCCCAGCCACGTCTTCACTTCGCCCAGCCGCTGGCTGGCTTGGGCCTTCCATGTCTCAAGATTAAACGGCATGGCTTATTTTACCGTTTACTGTGAGGGGGTGGCAGGGTGAGAGGGTGACAAGGTGAGAGGGTGACAAGGTGAGGGGGTGACCGGGTATCAGCAATTACTGAAGTCGCTTGGTCACCCTGTCACCATGTCACCCCCTCACCCCCTCACCCTGGAGCGTCAAAAATCGGGTTTCTTAGAGAAACCCGATTGCTAAAACGTCGCTCACTTCGCCTGCGCAATGGCTTCGGCTTCGCGCTTGAGGTCGGCGGTGAATTGCTCGAACGAGGCGTCGAAGGGTGGGATCATTTTGGCGAAGAGCGGGAACAAGGGGCCGCCGATTTTCTCGTGCATGGTGAACAAGGTGCTGCCATTCGATTGCGGCTCAAGCGTATAGGTTCGGCTCCCCATCGCATCGCCCCACACCAGCCGCTTTTCCGGCTCATAGGTTTTGATCGCCAAGTTGAAGGTGCGTTTGGGGTCAAGTTTCGACTTCAATTGAATCTTTTCGCCTTGCGCAATTTTGCCCTCGATCGAAATAATGGTGCTGTTCCAGCGCGCAAAATCATGCGCGGTGGTGAGCAAGGCCCATAGGATGCTCGCGTCGGCACGAATCGTTGCGCTGATGCTGGTTTCGCGGCTGAAGGTTTTGCGGGTGGTGGTCGCTTTACTATTGGTTTGTGTCATTTGTATTCCTCTGTCTGTATTTTAAGTTTACCTATTTAGACGCCGCAACTGGGCAAAACGATAGGCTAAGTTGCGCTTTTGTCCAAGTATTTTTCCATCACCTGCCGATTGTGTTCGAGATGATGCAATTGCAATTCTGCCGCGCCCGACTGAAATGGGTCAATCCCTTGCACAATTTGCAGCCGCAAATTCATTAAATGCTCGCGGTCGGCCCGCCCAGATTCAGCCTCGCGGGCCATTTCAATTTTCATCAACGCCTCTTGTGTGTTTTGCTTGGGGTTAAAAATGCCGTTTAGTTCGGAGCATTGATGACAAACGCCTTGTTTATTAATCAGAGCACAGCGTTTGTCGAAGATATCGGTCATTTTGGCCCGCGCCACATGCAAATAATACTTCACCATTGCCTCACTCACATTGACAATTTGGGCGATTTCGGCCACTTTAAACAAATACACCTCTTTGAGCAACAAACACAGATGTTGCTCTAGCGGCAGCGATTTGGCGATACAGGCAAAACAAAATGCAATGTGTTCGCTTATTTCAAAATTGCCTTGCGCCGAGGTGTGCCGAATGGTCATGGCCTCGTGAAAAAAACGAGGGTTTGCCAGCGCCGCCGCCTTGGCAATATCGGTCACATTGTCGGTCCAGCGCTGCTGAGCACGCAAATTATCTTTCGCCAAATTCGACGCAATGGCAAAGACCCACGTCTTGAGCGACGACTCACCACGAAAAGTGCTTAGCTTGGCCTGCGCCTTCAGCCACGTCTCTTGCACAATATCCTCGGTATCATCCACACTCGCCGTCATGCGCACAATATACGATTTCAACTGCGCCCGCATTTGCTCAAATTCAATCAAAAACTGATCTTGGGTCATGGGCTTATTTTAAACGCAAAGGCTTTTTGAGGGGTTGCAGAGTGGCAGGTTGCAAAGTTGCAAAGTTGCAGGTGGCAACTCTGCAACTTGCAGCCCTGCAACCTGCACCGCTGCCACTCTGCCCTTACTTCAATCCCACCGGCAGCCACAAAGACCAGCGCGTGACTTGCACCCCCAACGGGGTGGCTTCGGTGATGGCATTTGGGCGGATGGTGACATCGGCAGTGGGTAGGGCGGCGAGGGTTTGGCCGGGGGCCGCTGCCAAACGCAAGGTGTATTGGCCGACGGCAACGCCTGTCAATTGATAGCCCCCGCTCAGATCGGTGGCGATGCTGTAGGCGGTAGCCGCGTCATTACGTTGCATCAAATTAAGATCAGCCGCCTTGGGCACAAGCGTAATGACCGCATTTCCAATGCCGCTTTCGCCGGTGTCTTGTTTGCCATTGCCGTTGAGATCGTGGTAAAGCAACCCCGCCAATGTGCCTTTGGGCGTGGCTTGGCTGAGCTTGAGCGTCACGGTGGTGACATTCGATTGCGCTTTGCCGTCGCTGGCGCGATAGTTAAAGCTGGTAACACCAACAAAATTGGGGTTGGGTATAAATTGCAAATCGGGGACGTTGCCCTCTAATTTGCCTTGGCTGGGCTGGCTGATGACTTCGTAGCTGAGGCTCGCGGCATCGCGGCCCTCGTAATCGAGGTCATGGGCATCGAACGTAATGGCGATGGGGGCGTCATTATCACCACTGAGCGTCAAGTCGTTGGCAACCGGTGCATCATTTACCGCCCGCACCGTGATGCTGACGGTGGCACTGTATGATGCGCCTTGGGCATCATTCACCCGATAGACAAAATGATCGCTGCCAAAAAAATCGGGGGCGGGGGTATACAGCAAATTGTCGCCATTGCCCGACAACACCCCATTGGCGGGGGTGACGACATAGGTGTATTGCAACGGGTCGTGTTCAAAATCGCTTACGGGCAAGCTGATTTTGATTGGGGTGTCTTCATCCCCTGTCACTTGCAAATCGGCGGCGGCTGGGGCGCGATTTTTTACCGTAATGGTGACGGTGGATGGATTTGAGAGGCGGCGTTTGTCGTCGGCCTGATAGACAAAACTGTCTTGGCCCTCAAACCCCGGCAATGGCGTATAGCTGAGCAAGTTGGGGCCAACCCATTTTAGCTCGCCATGTGCCGCACGGCGCATCAGGGCATAGGTCAATGGGTCGCTGTCTTTGTCGTCACATTTTACGGTAATGGTGAGGCTTTCGCCTGCCAACATGCTTAGGGTTTGGTCGGTGGCAACCGGGGCGCTGTTGGGCGGGGTGTTGGCGGCGGTAATATCAAGGCGAATTTGGGCCACTTCAGATGACAACCCGTTGTTGTCTACGGCAACGACCGTAAAAGCGTCGAGACCCACCACCCCTTGATTGGGTGTGTATCGAAATTTGCCAAGGCCGCCTAAAGATTGCAGGCCAACGCCGCTTAAAGATTGCAACTGGCCAGCCACAGGAGGTTGCAGAATGCGAAATTCGCCAATATTATTATCAGGATCACTGGCAAGCACAGTGAAGGTGAGCGGCGTGTTTTGAGTTACGGCAAAGGTTTGAGGTGAGATTTGCGGACGCTGATTAAATATAATATTTTGTATTTTAACATAAGAATCGGACATTGTGCCGAAGTTAATTGTATCCAAATTATAAATTTCTACACTATTATTATTAAAAACAGCTTGTTGTATGATTTGTCCGCCTGAACCCAAGGATATGGCATTGTAAATGCCGCGGAAATTACCAACAGAGATGGTTTCAGATACCCCAAAATCTTCGTCAGTGACGACTAATTTAAGATTAGGCAAAGCACTGCTTAGTTCGGGGGTCTGATCAAAGAATGCTTTTAAGTGATTATCGTTGCTAGCATCGCCCGGATAGTGAATAACGATATGTTTGCCTGCAAGCGCGGCAGCATTCAAGTCTTTAATCAACCAGTTTTTTGCTGGGGTAATATTAAAGCCGGTGTTTATGCCAGTGCCTTGCATGGCATAGCTGGGGTGCGCATGCAGTTGCACAAAGTGATAATTGCCTAGCTCCCACGAAAAAGCCATACTACCGGCATCATAGCTTTTTAGGTTGCCAGCAAAATTGGGCAAACTATTGCAGCCAATCACGCCTTTTATCCAGCGTGCCAGCTCCCATCTTATTGTGTTTGATTCAACACTTTCTTCGAGATTCGGCATATCAAATTTGTTGAGGCCGATCCATACTGGCATGTTTAAAACATTAGAAACTGGGACGGGGCTGGGTTTAACCCCAAATATGCTGCCAAACTGGGCACTAGGGAGTGGGATTTGAGATTCAAAGGGGCCACCTATAATTACTGTGCCAATGACATTGCCAATGACATTGGCATTCGTTGATTTGGGGTCAAATAGTTTATTCACCATATTTACTTTTTGCTTGGTAAATGAAGTTAATGCGTTTGAAAAGCTCACTTTGGGTGAATTCATATAAAGGAGCGAAAAATGACCGCTTTGAGGAGCGCTATTGATATTTCGATCAAAACTAGGGCTGGGGCACGTGCCAATCACCCCAGTGACCCTGCTTTTTGTCGTTTTATCGAAGCTGACGATATCGCGCCGACAAAACCCGCCATCATCTTTGTAACCCGCCGGGCAAATTTGCAAACACAGCGGCCCTTCCCCGCGATAACCAGCCCGACAGACGGGGTAACACAGCCCACTGTTATTTTCTTTGCCCGGCGGGCAGGTGCTTACAGCCCGCCCAGCCCCACGTCCGTAGCTCTTTTTAAAATACCAATCGAAGATTGATTTGAAGCACGAGGCTGGGTCATTGCGATAACCGGCCCGACACACCTCCCAGCACACTGGCCCATCGCCGGTATAGCCAGCTTGGCATTTGGGGTAGCACAATGCCCCGTTAAAATCTTCATTGCTGGCACAAGTGAGGGGGGTTCCTGCGCCACGCGGGATATTGGCCTTGGTAAAAATATGAGCCGGAATATAGCAGGTAAAGCCAGCATCGGTATAGCCGGGTGGGCAAATTTGCGAACATAAAATACCAACAGCCACATAACCCGCATCACAGGCCCCGTAACATGTGCCAAAAATCTCTTCCTGCCCAGCCGGGCACACCACACCGTCGGTGGCGGCATCCACGCGCAGCACATCCAGCTTGGTCACGGCTGTCATCAAACCTGAAATGATGACGAGCATGAGCAAGGCTTTGTAAAGCAATTTTTTTAGTCGAAGGGTGAAATTGTTTTTATTCATTGATTAAGTTCCTTTTTTGTTATCGTGATATCTTGCCCCAACTCGCCAAGTTTTAGGTATCAAAGAATTAATACAGCTTGCGGCAAATTTGCGTGTCTTTGATACAATGATTGATACACTCCTTCACGCCGTCGCAACTGAGTGATCCAAATGGGAGCGATATTCCGTAGATCAATCGCGTTTTTATTTTGAAAAAAAACATGTCATCCTTGGCAATGCCGCACGCTGATTCCTCAGCTCAGCCGCCGGTTTCGTTTGGCGCATGGTTACAGCGCCAACGCAAAGCCATGCGCCTGAGCGCCGAGGCGCTGGCGCAAACCATTTATTGCTCGGCGGTCACCCTGCGCAAAATCGAATATGAGGAGCGTTTGCCATCGAAAGACATGGCCGAACGCATGGCCGAGGTTTTTCATATTGCCGAGGCCAAACGCGCCCGTTTTATCGAATTTGCACGCGGCAATACACTGGCATACGACGCGGCATTTGAGGTGGCAATTGAAGCCGCGCCCGTCATCGCACTCACCCCGCCCACCAGCCCCTCAGCAGCGACGCTATTTCATCTGCCCCACAATCTGCCCACGCCGGTCACCAGCTTCATTGGGCGACATGGCGAAGCCGAGCAAGTGGCGGCCCATCTCAGCGAAGCCCGCCTGATAACGCTGACCGGCGCGGGCGGCGCAGGCAAAACCCGCCTCGCCCTGCAAACCGCCAACCATCTGCTCGAACTGCAAACCCAAACCGCCAACGGTTGGCTGGCACAAACTTACCCCGACGGCGTATGGCTGGTGGGTCTGGCGGCGCTAACCGACGAACGGCTGGTGCTGGGCGCGGTGGCCTCGGCGCTGGGCGTGTATGAAGACAACACCCGCGCCCTCGCTGCCTTGCGCCAATATATTGGGCAAAAAAAGCTGGTGCTGGTGCTAGACAACTGCGAGCATTTGGTGGCGGCCTGCGCCGAATTGGTCACAAACTTGCTGCACACTTGTCCGCATCTCAAAATTTTAGCCACCAGCCGCGAAGTGCTAGGCGTGATGGGCGAAGTGCGTTATGGGGTGCAACCGTTGAGCCTGCCCACGCCCAACGAGGCCGGGCATATTGCCCTCGCAACCCATGCGCCTTTGCCCGATGCGCTGCAATTATTTGCGGCGCGGGCTAAGGCGGTGCAACATCAATTTACGCTCAGCCCAACCAACGCGGCGCTGGTCACCCACATTTGCCAGCAACTCGATGGCAACCCGTTGGCGATTGAATTGGCCGCCGCCCGCCTCAACGCGCTCTCGCTTGCCCAAATCGCGGCACGGCTGGACGACCGTTTCAAATTACTCACCAATGGCAACCGCGCTGGGCCGCCCCATCAACAAACCCTACGGGCCACGCTCGAATGGAGTTGCGGCTTGCTCAGCGCCGACGAACGCCACGCCTTTGCGCAATTGGCGGTTTTTGCCGGCGGCTGGACGCTAGAGGCCGCCGAGGCGGTGCTGGGCGAAGAGGTGCTCGACGTGCTGACCCGCTTGGTGGATAAATCGTTGGTCACGGTCAACCCGATTGAACACGGCGGGCAAACCGAGTGGCGTTATGGCTATCTCGAAACCATTCGCCAATATGCCCACGAGCAATTTGTGCACAGCGCAGCCTTTGCCCACACCCATCGGCGGCATTTGGCGTGGCTGGCTGAATGGTGCGCTCATAGCGCCCGCCGCTTGGTTGGCCCCGATCAGGTGCGCTGGTATGCACGCATCAACCGCGAATTTGACAATATTCGGGCGGCGGTGCATTGGGCGATGCCGCAGCAGCCCGTCCCCAACCTAGACGACATGAGTGCCGCCATTCACATGCTGCTCTCACTCGATCGCTATTGGAACACCCATCATCACGCCGAGGGGCAGCGCTGGCTGACGCAAGCCTTGCAACAACGCGATCATTTGCCGCCCAAATTGGTGGGCAAAATATTGGAACGGGCCGCTTTGTTGGCGGCTTTTCAGGGGCAAAATGAGCAAAGCGCCCGCTACGCCGATGATGCCATTCACACCCTGCGCCCACTCGGCGACAAAGCCAGCCTGTCGTGGGCGCTACGCCATGCCAGCGCCTGCAAACTCAACGCGCTTGATCTGGCTGGTTTTTTCCCGCTCAGCCACGAGGCCAAAACGCTATTTGAAGAACTGGGCGATCAATTTGGCATGGCGATGATTAATACCGATATGGCGACAGCGGCCATGCTTCAACAACGTTTTACCGAGGCACAAACCCTGCTCGAAGCCTCCCTCGACACCATCCGCGAGCATGGCGATATTACGCGCTTGCTCTATATGCTCGGCACGGCCTACGCCATGAGCGGCGACCAAGCCCGCGCCGAAAAATACATCAAAGACAGCCTGCGCATGGGTTGGCAAATCGAATATCGTTATGCCATTTGCCACAGCTTCTTTTGGCTGGCGCGGGTGTCGTGGCGGTTTGGGCAGCCCGAACGAGCCGCCCAGTTGTTGGGCGTGCATCAAATGGCGCAAGAGCGCTATGGCTTGGTCGTGCTGCCGGTTATCCAGCATTACCTTTTGCCGACGGTGCAGGCGCTACACACCCAGCTCGGCGAATCCGCCTATGCCACCCATTTTGCACACGGCTACACCATGCCACTCAGCCATGCAGTCGGGTGGGTGTTGGGGTGAGGGGTCAGAGGGCAGG
>JAHBAL020000253.1 GCA_018500105.2 Anaerolineae bacterium | reverse complement strand
TCACGATCAAGAAGGAATTTTGACGTAGGGGCAAGGCATTTGCATTTCACACATCGTCAACCCGTTAAAGCCAGCAAATGCCTTGCCCCACCTTGCTGTAGCGTTACTTGGCTCGCGCATCGGATAGGCGAATGCCGTCGGCATTCGCCGTCACCCATTGAACGATTTCCGCTTGGGGGCGATGCCTTGGCGAATGCCTTACCCCTACAATCTCGTCCACTTTGATTAAGCGATTGGTATTACGCCAGTGGCGCGTCTTTTCGTTGCACAAAAACCTCCGAGGTCTTAGCGCAGCTTAATGTTATAGCCACGACTTGTGATAAGACCTCGGAGGTTTGCAAACATCCAAAATTTTTAAAAAATTTTTTCAGAGGGATCAGAGCACAGAGCGACAGAGACCAGAGGGGTTAAGACGCTGGGGACACAACCACCCGAAAACCCAAGTGGAGGGAGAGGTCGACAGGGCGATTCCAGAGACAATACGCACAACGCGCCCCCCTCTGATTGTAGCTGAACGCGCCACCACGCACCACACGCTCATCTTCGCCTTGCAAAGATATATCTACCTTTTGCGCATAATCTTGGTAATCCCTCAGCCACTTCGTCAATGTCCACTCCCGCACATTACCACTCATCTCTTCACAACCAAACGGGGTTTTGCCCAACGAAAAACACCCCACCGCGCTGGTGCTGCCGATGCCGCTGTCATTATAATTTGCGGCATTCGGGTTGGGATCAGGCCCCCAAGGATAACGCCGCGCATCCGCCAGCCCTCGCGCCGCCTTTTCCCATTCGGCCTCGGTCGGCAACCGCACAACTTGTTGGTTGCTAATCTTCTTGTTTCGTCGCCAACGCTCGGTCAACCATTCAGTAAAGGCCACCGCCTGTCGCCAAGACACCCCCACCACCGGATGGTTCGGCAACTGATAAACGTCATTGTCATCCTGATAAGGTTTGTTCGCGGGGTCATTCGTCGCCGCTACAAACTCGGCATATTGGGCTTGGGTGATGGGGTAACGCGCAATACAAAACGCCGCTGTATATTGGCGATGCAATGGCCCTTCGCTGTCGCTTGCCATATCGTCGGGATATTGGGGGTGATCTTTTTGCGCCCCCATCCAAAATTCACCCGCTGGCACATCGCATAATTCGATGGCATCCACCGTCATCACTTCCCTACGCGGGTCACCCAATTTGGCCAAGGTGCGTCCGGCTTCGGCGCGTTGGGTAGCGGGCAGGGTATTGTCTCGTATGGCCTTTAACGCAACCCGAACCATACCATCCAAGATACCCGCCTCGGCGCTATAGGGCTTGCGTTGACCGGTCAGCAGCCCATGCCGTTGCGCCAATTGCAAGGCCAACAGCGCGGCTTGGGCATGGGCGGGGTTGGTGCTGGCGTTTAAATAGGGGTCAAACAGGGCAGGCAACACTTGCCACAAGGCCGCCGCGTCACGCCGTTGCAACAGATCGGCGGCGTGTTGGGCCACATTCAGCCACAAATCTGGCTTCTCGATCAAACGCCGCGTTAAGCCATTCGGAAAAACAAGCGCCGGTTGTTCAGCCGGTTTATACAAGCACAAAGTCGGCGCAACCAATTCGCAAGCCGCCAAATATTCTTGAAAACTGCGATGCGCAAACCGAAAAGACTCTGGGGCTGGCGACACCAACAATCCAGCCTTTTGTTCCAAATAATCAATAATAGCTTGATCTGGCGCATATTTATTCATGCGCCGAATCATCTCGACCAGCAACATATCATCAAACAAGGTGCTATCCGCATCCGGCTTGCTGTTGCCCTGCACCCGCAAAGCCACCCCTTGCAGCACTTGGCGCAATTGGGTTTCGTTCAGCTTAAGCAATCCGGCCACCGATTCACCCGCCGCCGAGCGCCGCACCCAGCGCGTCAACATCAAATCAACACTGCGTGCATACAGTTCATTTTCGGTATGGGGCAACGAATGCGGCGGCGAACTGCGCAACCAAATGGCCGCCAACAGGGTGAAAAACAGCGGATTGGTCTTTAGGTTTTCGGGCACGTTTTCGAGGGCCGCATCAAATTCTTTGAGTTCATTTTCCCGACCCAACTGTGCAAATAACGCTTGCGCCAATTGCCGCAAACGGTCATGGCCCAACGGGCGCAATTCAGCCCGCCCAAAGCCCTCAATCGTCCACTCGCCTTTGCGGTAGGCATGGCTGCGGCTGGTAATAATGATCCTGACATTGTATTGGTCTAGTTTTTTGATCAGGGTCTGTATTTGCTTGCGACGGCGCGGGTCAGCCGCATCACTCACCTCATCCAAACCATCCAACAGCAACAACACCTCGCCGTTGTTCATGCGTCGAAACAACTCTGGCAAATAAGCGTCCAATTGGCACACCCCTAACACCTGCGTCTGCACATACGCCCAAAAGTCATTTAGGGTGGGGGCCAAGGCGGGCTGGTTGGGGTCACTGGGCAAAGGCGCAAAGCTCTGTTTCACCAAATCGCGCAGTTCAATATACAACGGGGTATAGCTCGCGGTCAGCCAATCCACCAACGCCGCAACGTTCGCACGTGCATGCTTGCTTTCGCTATTGGCCTCAATCAACTGTTGCCCCGCCATACACAGCGTCAAATAACGCATAAAACTGCTTTTGCCCGTGCCCGGGTCGCCCACCAACACAAAACGCGGCTGCACACTGGCGGCATCCTGCGCCTCCATAAAGGTAGAAACTGCTTCGGCATCAGAACGCTCGTCACCTTTCGAAGTCGCTATTTCAAGATTCTTTTTCGCGGCATAACCCGCCACAATTCGTTGAATGTCTTTTTCGCCCACCCCCAACGATGGCCAATCTCGGCGTTTTGGCCTTTTTTGCGGGTCGTGTAATCCATTCGCTCCGGTCTTGGCGGTCTGTTCGGCCAGCATCTGCGTTTCATACTCATCGTCGCTCCACCAATCCACCAGCCACTTTTTATCCCGCACCGCCAGCGTAAGATTAAAGTCGAGCGGCAACGGCACATAAATATCGAGCAAACTAACCGGCTGATATTTGCCATCGGCATAATCTGCCAACGACACACTGGCCCAACTTTGGCTAAACCAACTGCGCAAATAAGTCAGGTGGTATTGTTGCGCCACATTGGGCGTCAACGCCGATGCTTTGCTGATAAATTGAATGAGGTCTCGCCCAGCAAAATCGCCCTGCACGGTCACTGCGCCTTCGATCACCGCCCCGCCCCCCGTGTTTATTTGCGTCGTGTTTTTTGAGGGCGCAAACCCTTGCAAAACCTGATTCGCCAATAATTTTGCCACCCGGTCATTGCCTATATCCAGATCTTCAAATACTTCTTTACACGCAGTTTGGCTGGTCAAATTGCTCGGTTTACGCTTTAACAAGTCCAACACCATCGCGTCGTCGCACATTTTTTCGGCGAGATACTCACACAAGGCCGCATGAGCCTCGTTTGCGCTTGGCAGTTGCGCCAATTGGGTGGGGTGCAGCCAGCCCGTCGCCAGTGCTTCGATGATAGATTGTAAGTGATCCATAAAAGGCCGCAAGCTGCCGAGGTTTAAAAACCTCGGCGGGGTTGTTAAATCCCGGCAACTGCGCCCGCAAAATTGGCCGGTGCACCCGCATCAGGCGTTTCAGTTCATCCAGCCGCCCGCGGCTTTCGCAATGCTTGACCAACGAACGCGCCTTCTCGTCTTTGGTTTGCCCGCGCAAGTTTTCATCGTCAATGCCCATCTCAAAACACAACGACTCGATCTCGCTCAAGTTAAAGTAAGTATTGAGCAACGGCACAAGACCGCGCCCCGCGAGGTTGATCTCGCTCAGGTCGGGCGCGGTGTTGTAATTGTTAATCTGTGTGCCGATCTTGTTGCCCAGCACCTTATCGCCATGCACCACATCGCCTTTGTGCATATCGCGTCCGGCAAAATCGCCATTCACAGTTAAGTTACCTGTATTTGACATCCCGCCGCCAGTGTTGATATTGTAGGTGGTCGTCGTTGTGGTCGCGCCGTGCGTCTTGAGCGCCTCAGCCAGCGTTTGCGCCAGCGCCAAAATGTCGCGGTCTTGGTCAGCCTTGCTCTCTTGAATGGCGTCCTTGACCACCTCTTTGCTGGCTTCCTTTTCGGGTTTCTTCTCTGCCACTTGAATGGCTGGCGCAGTATCGCCAAACTTGCGCACCAACGCACCCTTGAGCGCGACATAAGCATCTTTCACAACTTGGCTGGCGGTCGGCTTAATCGCCTCGGCAGCGCCCACCAAAAACGAGGTTACGATAATACTGAGTGGGTCCATAGTGCTAAAAGTTTAGCATCGTTTTAGATATATTTTGTTGACAAAATTGAGTAGATTAAGGCTATTCAAAAGTTGCCTCGTCATTCCCGCGAAAGCGGGAATCTATAACCAGACAGGCATAGTTTGATTGGTTTGCCGCATTTTTGACCGGCCTCGTTGTGGATCTCCGCATTCGCGGAGATGACGGGTTAAGGGATAAAACC
>JAHBAL020000028.1 GCA_018500105.2 Anaerolineae bacterium | reverse complement strand
AGATGTGTATAAGAGACAGGTGATGAGGCATATTTGCCAATCACGCATTCACGCATTCACCCACTCATTCATTTAAAACATACGCACGGTCGGCAGCAAACGACCAAAACACATTGCTGCCTTCGAGCAAAATACGGCTACTATCATTATCAACCACATTCAATTCAGCATTGTTGGCCGCAAGGTCATACTCAACATTCACACCGTAATAGGTGGTGCTACGCACTTGCGCGGTAAATGCTGGCGCAGGCAAATCGGCAGCATTGGGGCTGATAAAAATTGATTCGGGGCGAATGACCAAAGTCGCGGTGTGATTGGCTTGCATACCTGCCTGTGCCGGAACCAACATGCGTTGCCCAAATAAATCAATCTCGGCGCTGGCTCCATTTGGCCCCGCTTTAACCGACAACACCTTGACCGAAATGAAATTGGCGCGACCAATAAAATCGGCCACAAATTTATTAGCAGGGCGCAAATAAATTTCATTCGGCTTGCCAATCTGCTCAATGCGCCCTGCATTCATCACCACAATGAGATCGCTCAGGCTCATGGCTTCAGATTGGTCGTGGGTGACATAAACACTGCTGATGCCGAGTTGTTTTTGCAAACGCCGAATTTCGGTGCGCAACCCCACCCGCAATTTCGCGTCGAGGTTTGACAACGGCTCGTCGAACAGCAAGACTTTGGGGTGAATGGCAATAGCGCGGGCCAACGCCACCCGTTGTTGCTGCCCGCCCGATAATTCAGCCGGTCGCCGCCGCTCTAGGCCAGACAAATTGACCAGCGTGGTCATTTCGCCCACAATGCGTTTGATTTCGGCTCCCGATTTGTTTTGCAATTGCAACCCGTAAGCGATGTTATCGAACACATTCAAATGTGGAAAAAGCGCGTAGGATTGAAAAACCATCCCCATTTCGCGTTTGTTTGGCGGCATGGCGGCAATATCGCGCCCGTCGAGCAAAATTCGCCCGCTGGTCGGAAACTCAAACCCCGCGATCATGCGCAAGGTGGTGGTTTTGCCGCAGCCTGACGGCCCCAACAAAGTAACAAATTGGCCTTGTTCGATGCGCAAATTGGCTTTGTCAACAGCGGTAATGGTGCGCTTTTCGGGCGTAATGAACGATTTTGTGACGTCTTCGAGGACGAGTGTTCCGACTGGCATATTTCACATTATATGTTGAATTGGCGTTGAGTTGCTAACCCGACACGAAGCTGATTTGCACCACCCCATCGGCAACAGCAATGCGCATCATCGCGGCATTTCGCTCCAACACAGTCCCAATCTGGGATTGGGGCGCGTGGTCGGGTAATGCTTCTAACCGTGCAATCGTATAAGCCTTGCCCTCAATCATGGCCTTGGCTGTGGATTGTCCCATCATGCTCAGTGCCGTCACCTTGCGTTGAAGCGTTTGCATCGGTTCATGCCAATCGAGCCAATGCTCGGCCTCTGTGAATGCGGCGGCATAGCTGGCTTGCTCATGATTCTGGGGGGTGCCCGGGTCACCTGCAATGGCGCGGGCCATGCCTTCAAAAAAGGTCTGCCCAATCAGCGAACGCCACAACGGCCCTACCGTTGCTGTCGTAATTTCGCTAGGCATTGCGGCAGCGTGCTGACAAATAATACGCCCAGTGTCAAATTCAGCATCTGTCCAGTGCATTGTTGCGCCAACGCGAGAATAACCATCATAAAACATACGCAATGGATTTGGCCCACGATACGCCGGGAGGGGCGTTGGATGCAAATTCACCGCCCCAAGTCGCGCTGCCTGAATCATTTCGGGCAAAATGAGATACGGAAAGCTAAACGACACAATGAGGTCTGGTTTGAGCGACTGAATGAGTGGCAATGCTACGGTGCGCAAACGAGTGGTCACCAACACATCTTGTTCAGGCTTGACTTGGCTCAACACATCTTTATACAACTCAGTCCGGCGTTTTGTGGGACCGGGCGTAGTGACCACCAATACAATTTTATTGCCAGTTTGTTCGGCCCACAGTTGGGTCAGCCCAAAAGCCGGGCCTAAATTGTTAAATGTAATAATACGTAATGGCACATTAGACATGCTGTAAGTTTATATCATGCGGTGCAGAGCAACAAAAAAGGAACAAAAAATGACAACAATTGGCTTTATTGGTCTAGGAAATATGGGCAGCGCAGCGGCGCGAAATTTACAACGGGCGGGATTTAAACCGGCACACGCGCCGAATTGACCCAAGCCACCTACGCCCGTTTCCGCGAGGCCGCCGCTCGCTATGGCGAAAACGCGGGCGAAATGACGGTGTGTAAGGTGATCGAAGACGATGCAGGGGTGGCGTTGCGCGTGGCGGGCGTTTGGGTCGCGCTGTGGGAGGTCAAGCATCCCGCCGATGTCACGCCACGCTCATTTCTCTCTTGACAAATTCTCATTTATTATTATAATTTTAATTGTTTGTGATCACAAATCACACATCACATATCAATGATGATAGATTCACCAAGTATTGAACTTTTACAGCAAACCGTGCCGGATGTGCTGGTTGAGATTTTGCGTAATGAAATTATTCGGGGGAATTTCAAACCCGGCGAACGCTTGCGTCTGCGCGATTTGGCTGATCGTTATAAGGTGAGCACCATGCCCGTGCGTGAGGCATTGCAATTGTTACAAATAGAAGGGTTAGTTTCGGGCGAAGCGCGTAAAGGCATGACCGTAACAGAATTGACGGCGGCTGAACTTGAAGATATTTATGACATGCGAGCTAGTTTGGAGGCGATGGCGACTCGGGTTGCTGTGTCCAAAATTACGGCAGAAACGCTGAGCGCCATGTCTGATGTGCAATTTCAGCTTGAAGCCAATGATCAACAAAAAGATGTGGTTAAAGTGGTTGAGTTAAATGCGCAATTCCACAAATTGCTTTATGCCGCCAGCCAGCGCCCTCATCTTTGTAGCAATATTGAAATGCTGCGCCGCCGTATTTCACATTATTTCAATGCTTATATGTCGAACCTTGGGGCCTATGCCATGCAAGAGCATCACGCCATTATTGAGGCTTGTCAAAATGGCAATGCCACCCTCGCGGCAGAGATCGTATACCAACATGTTACTCGCGCAGGCAAAGCATTGCGTGAGACAGTGGGGAAATGAATTGAGGGTGTAGCCGGATGGTAAGTCCGTGAGCGGTGATTGTGCCGCATTCAAACCAAATGGGTTATAGCGATAGAAACATAAAAACCTATCGCAAACATAAATAGGAGATTTACACATGAAAACCAATCGAAACATGCCCGTGCTTAAGGCGGCTGCTATCAGCCTGATCGCCAGCACAATCGCATTGTCGGCATGTAGCGCCCCTGCTACACCGGCTGCCCCCGCTGCCCCTGCGCCTGCTGCGGGCAAGAAAACCATCACCTTCTCGCCATTGGCGTTGGCGATCCCCGCGCTCAAAGGCTTGTCTGAAGGCGTAAAAGGCGTGGGGGCAAGTAAGGGATACGACGTGATTGTGGTTGACCCGAACTTTGAACCCCCCAAGCAAGCGCAACAATTGCAAGAGCTGATTAACTCAGGCAGAACCCATGCCGCGTGGGTCATCGCCATCAATCCAGGCTCGATGAAGCCGGTGCTAGACCTAGCAAAAGAAAAGAAAGTCGTGATGGTGGTCAATGGCGTGCCAGCCGACTATGGATACAACGGGCTGCAGCCCGGCATTACTTTCTCGCGGATTAACTACGAAGCCTTTGGCGGCGGCGTGGGCGATTTGCTGGGACAATGCGTAAAAGCCAAATTAGGCGGCAATGCCAAAGTGATTTTTATGCAATCGCAAGAAGGCGCAGCCGGCAAGAAAGAGCAAGAAGACGCGATGTTGGCTAAACTCGCTGCTGCCGCACCGGGTGCAAAAATCGTGGCGAATATCATCACCAAAGATCGTGCCGGTGCGCAGACCTCGGTCAGCCAAGCCTTGCAAGCCAACCCAGACGCAAACGCAGTGATGACAACCACCGATGAAGGTGGTTTAGGTGCATTGGGCGCATTCAAAGCTGCTGGCAAGCCCATTCCCTGTATCGCAAATGCCGGGGGTAATGATGAGGTGTTAGCTGCGGTCAAGTCGGGCGAAATGTATGGCGCAGCGGTTTTGCAATTTCAAAAAGACTTGATGCAAACGTTCGATGCGATTGAAACCATGCTGAAGGACCCCAGCGCACCCGGCAAACAAAAAGAAGTGCCGTTGGAATTGATCAAATCGCCGTAAATTTTGTTGCTAAAGACAGCCACGTATGAATTATGAGTTATGAGTTATGAGTTATGAATACCACAAGTTGTTCATAACTCACATAACTCATAACTCATAACTCATAACTCATAACCATCTCGGTGTCCCATTAAAAAATGACCATCGCCGACCCTAGCCCCCAGTCAACTCGCCTGCCCTTTAATATCGCCGCATTGGTGTTTGTGCGCGAGCGCGGCATCATTGTGTTGTGGGTGTTGTTGCTCATTTTCTTTGCAATATACGATCATCCTTATTTCGCATCGGTCAGCAACTTTTTGCTCATTCTCAACGCCGCCTCGTTGACTGCCGTATTTGCAGCGGGGGTTGGCATTGGCGCAATTTCGGGCACACTCGATCTGTCTGTGGCAGGTGTTGCTGCGTTTTCGAGCGTGGTGGCGGGCAAGCTGATTATTCTTGGCTATCCGGTTTGGTTAGCCCTGATTGCAGGGATGAGCGTGGGAATTTTGGCGGGTTTCGTCAATGGTCTAATCACGCGGCGTGGGCTAAATCCGTTGGTCGTTACCATCGGCACATTAAGCATGTTGTCGGGTTTGGCGGCGGTGGTTGCGGATGGTTACACCATCCCCGGCTTGAGCAAGCTCACCTTCATGGGCACAGCCCGATATTTTGGCATTCCCGCCCATGTCTATATCGTCACCGTCGTTTATCTCATCGGAACCATATTTCTCACTAAAACCCGTGATGGCATCCGCTTGGTTGCGGTCGGCGGCAACCCCGAAGCCGTGCGGCGGGTCGGTATCAACAGTGCCCGCTATCAATTATTGGGCTTTGTATTATGCGGCGCGTGTTCGGCTTTGGGCGGGCTAATGACGGCAGCGCTGGTCACCGAAGCCTCCCCGCAAGCCAATCCCGGCAGTATTTTTGAGGCGCTGACCGCCGTTGCCTTATCGGGCGTATCGCTGGGCGGTGGGCGCGGCAGCTTGCCCAAAGTCTTTGTCGGTGCAGCCATTCTCGCCACCATCAGCAACGGCCTGACCATCGCCGGTGTGCCGCCTTATTGGGCTACGGTCACCACCGGGGTCTTACTCATCAGCGCGTTGGTCATTGACCGCACCCTGACCCGCACCATTTCAGAACGACTGGTCGTCATGAGCGGTCATATATCACACCCCAAAAAACCATGAACAACACAGCTTTCCCGCCCAATTTTTTGTGGGGCGCATCCACCGCCGGTCATCAGGTTGAGGGCAACAATACCAACTCGGACATTTGGCTGATTGAACATGTTGCGCCGACGATTTATGCCGAGCCGTCGGGCGATGCCTGCGACAGCCTACATCGTTGGGGCGAAGACCTCGACATCGTGCGCGATCTCGGCTTGAACACCTATCGCTTTTCGTTGGAATGGGCGCGGATTGAGCCAGAGCGTGGCGTGTTTTCTGCCGCCATGTTGGATTATTACAAACGCATTGTCGAAGGGTGTCACGCACGTGGGCTAACGCCGTTGGTTACGTTCAATCATTTTGTTGCACCCCGCTGGTTCGCGGCACGTGGCGGCTGGGATGCGGCTGACGCAGGCGATTATTTTGCCCGTTTCTGCGACCGCGCCGCACGGCATCTCGCCGACGGTATTGGCTATGCGCTTACGCTGAACGAGCCAAATTTGATGCGTTTGCTCAATTGGCTGCCGTTTGCATTTCCACCCGAAATGGCGCAAACCGAGCAAGCCATGCTCGCCGCCGCCGCCAAAGCCTGCGGCACAGATACATTTTCGGTTGCCAATGCGGGTAAATTGGACGACAACAAGTTGCAAAACATGATCGCCGGACACAAGGCGGGCTATGCTGCCATCAAAGCCGTGCGTTCAAATTTGCCTGTTGGTGTGTCGCTTGCCCTTACCGATGACCACGCAGTGGGCGAAAACAGCCGCCGTGACGAAAAACGCCGCGATGTGTATGCCGCTTGGCTGGAAGCCGCCAAAACCGGCGACTTCATCGGCGTGCAAAATTATGAGCGTCAATTGATTGATGCCAACGGCGTAATGCCCGCACCGCAGGGTTGTGAGCGCAACCAAATGGGGTCAGAAATTTACCCTGCCGCGCTGGAGGGCGCGATTCGTTACGCCCACGAAGCCACCGGTTTGCCCGTCATCATCACCGAAAACGGACTTGCCACGTTGAATGACGCACAACGCGCTGCATTCATTCCCGCCGCGCTCGCGGGTGTGGCGCGGTGCATCTCAGACGGCATCCCAATCTGGGGCTATTGCCATTGGTCGCTGCTCGACAATTTTGAATGGATTTTTGGCTATGGCCCGCATATGGGCTTGGTCGAAGTAGATCGTGCCACGTTCAAGCGCACCGCCAAGCCCAGTGCCTATGTGTTGGGAAATATTGCACGGAGAAACAGCCTATGACAACACCTGCCCTCAACCTATCTAATATCGAACTGCACTATGGTTTTGTGCGGGCGTTAGATTCTGTCAATTTTCATGTCAACCCCGGCGAAATTGTTGGGCTGTTGGGCGACAATGGCGCTGGCAAATCTACCTTGCTCAAGGTCATGTCGGGGGCGCACCGCCCGACAACAGGCAAAATTGAGGTGAATGGGCGCGAGTTGCATTTTCACACGCCCAAAGATGCGTCGGATGCGGGCATTCAAATGGTGTATCAAGATTTGTCGCTGGTCGAGGCACAAGACATTGCGACCAATTTGCAACTTGGGCGCGAACAATTACGGCCTTTTCCGTTTAACTTGTTTGGCATTGTTGATCATGGCGCAATGCAACGCTCATCGGCGGCCCAACTTGATCGGTTGGGCGTGCGCACCGCCCCAATGACGCGCCCTGTCGAGATGCTGTCGGGCGGGCAACGCCAAGTGATTGCCATTTCGCGGGCGGCGGTGCGGGTGATGGAAGGCAACAAAACGGGGCACAATGGCATTATTTTGTTAGACGAACCCACCGCCGCGCTGGGCTATGAACAAACGCGCTTGGTCGAAGGCTTAATTTTGAAAATGGCGCAAGAGGGAATCGCCATTGTGCTGGTGACCCATAACTTGCCGCTGTGTTTCAAAGTGGCGGACCGCATTGTGGTGCTCAATCGTGGGCGCAAAGTGGCGGATGTGCGCAAAAATGATACCGATAATGACAGCGTGGTGGGCTGGATCACCGGCGCAAAAGCGGCTGAGGTGACGGCGTGAATTGGACTGCGCAATGGATTGGCGCGGATGAAGCCGCCGAAATGGCGGCGGGCGCACGTCCGGTCTATTGGCTGCGGCACGAATTTGCGTTGTCAGAGGTCACGTCTGCGAAACGTATTGTGCTGTTTGCCAGTGCGCGGGGGCTGATCGAGATTTTCATCAACGGGCAACGGGTGGGCGATGCCGAACTAATGCCCGGGTTTACCCAATATCATTCTCGCATTCAATATGTCGAATTTGATGTGACCGACCTGTTGCGCGAAGGGCAAAACGCGATTGCGTTATTGCTGGCGGACGGCTGGTTTCGCGGCAAAGTGGGGATGCCACGCGCTTCGGATCAGTGGGGCAAACACACATCGGCGGTTGTCCAGATCGAACGCGAGACGCGAGACGGTGGACGGGAAACGGTTGTTGTCTCAAACGAGAATTGGCGCTACGCGACATCGCACATTGTGGCGGCAGATTTGATTGACGGGCAACGCGAAGATCGTCGCTTGTGGAACGCGGCAATTTTGCAAGCCGGTTTTGCGGATGCGCACTGGGCACAGGCAAAAATTTATGCTGCGCCTGCCGCGCAACTTGTGGCCTGTATTGCGCCGCCGGTGCGCCGCGTCGAATTCATTCGCCCCAAAGCCATCACCCAGCCAAAGCCCGGTGTAGTTGTGGTTGATCTGGGGCAAAATATCAACGGTTGGGTGCGGCTGAGCAACCTTGGCCCGCGTGACACTCATCTGACGCTGACACACGGCGAATGGCTGGACGCAGATGGCGATGTGACCACTGATCATCTTGCGCCCAATATTCCCATTTTGCCTGCACCCTTGCCCGCTGGACAGGTGGATACGGTGATTTCGGCGGGTGCGGCGGATGATTATTTTGAGCCGCGTTTTACGACACACGGCTTTCAATATGTGCGAATTGAGGGGCATCCGGGTGAGCTGAGCCAAGACGATTTGCTCGGCGTGGCTGTGCATAGCGATTTGCGGCGCACCGGCTGGTTTCGTTGTAGCGACGAAAAAATTAACCGTCTGCACGATGCCGCAGTATGGAGTCTGCGCGGCAATATATGCGACATCCCCACCGATTGCCCACAACGTGAGCGTTCGGGCTGGACGGGCGATTGGCAACTTTTTGCACCCACCGCCGCATTTTTGTATGATGTTGATACCTTTACCCGCAAATGGCTGGCCGATGTGATGCTCGACCAGCGGGCAGATGGCATGGCCGCTGGGATGATTGCCAATATGTCACCGCTCAACGCATTTGAGGGCTTTGATGGTATTTTGAAGCATGTGCATGGCTCGGCGGGTTGGGGGGATGTGATTGTGATGGCTCCGTGGGCGTTGTATGAAGCCTATGGCGATTCGGCTGCGCTGGCTGAGACATGGGATGCGATGCTGCGCTGGGTGGATTTTGGCTTGCGTCGCGCCGCGTCGGGTCGCTCCGAGGCACGCCAACGCGCAAATCCACAGCCGCTGCCGCATGAGCAATATATATGGGACACCGGTTTTCATTGGGGCGAATGGCTCGAACCCGGGGTTGATCTGCGGGATTTTGGGGCATTCATCCGCAGTGATAAATCGGATGTCGCCACCGCTTATTTGCAGCGCTCGGTGGCCCATTTGGCAAAAATTGCGCAGGTTTTAGGCAAGCCCACTGACACAATTGCCCATTATGCACGCTTGGCGGACGCGCTCAAAGCGGCGTGGCAACGTGAATTTATCGCGCCGGATGGCAACTTGACCGTGCAGACGCAAGGCTGTCATGTGCGGGCGCTGGCGTTTGATCTGGTGCCGCCCGAATTTCGAGCAACGGTGGCGGCGGCGTTGGTGCGGCTGATTCGCGCCGCAGGCACACGGCTGGGCACGGGCTTTTTGTCCACACCCTATTTATTGCCGGTGCTGGCGGATACGGGGCATTTGGATGTGGCATACGAATTGCTGTTGCAAACCGAAGCGCCGTCGTGGCTTTATATGATCGAGCGTGGCGCGACGACGGTGTGGGAACGCTGGGAAGGCGTGGACGCGCAAGGTGTGCCGCACGAGTCGCTCAGTCATTACAGCAAAGGCGCGGTGATCTCGTTTTTGCATCATTACACGGCGGGGTTGCGGGCAACTGCGCCGGGTTATGCCCAATTTGTGCTACAGCCGCGCATCGGCGGCGGTTTGACTTCGGCTGAGTTAAAACTCGACACGCCGCATGGCACGATTGAGGTTGCGTGGCGAATCGAGGCTGGGCATTTTTATCTTGATTTGACCGTGCCGTTGGGCGTGTCAGGCACGGTGATTTTGCCAAACAATGCAGTTTATGAGGTTCAGAGCGGGCAATATGAATGGAGCGTGCCAGTGCCATAAAACGGATCAAATCCAAAATCAAACAATGAATCATAAAAATCCACTCAAACATTGGCAGGTGAACCGCGACGAGATTCGCACCATCGGGCGCGATTTGCAGCGCCCCGAATGTATTCTCGCCGAACCAGATGGCAGCATTTGGACAGCGGATGCACGCGGCGGCGCGGTGCATATTTTGCCGAATGGTGAGCAGCGGCTGGTTACGCCGTTTGCCGAAAATGCGGCGGCGACCAGCGGTGGCGCGTTTGAAAATCGCTATGTGCAGGCGCAGGGGTCATTGCCCAACGGCATGGCCTTCAGCGAAAACGGCGACTTTATCATCGCCAATTGGGGCACAAACGCCATTGAAATCATGCGCCGCGACGGGCATTTGCGCACCTTGTATACCGAGATTGATGGCGTGCCACTGGGTAAAACCAATTTCCCGTTGCGTGATTCAAAAAATCGCATTTGGTTTACGGTCACTACGCGCCAACACCCTTGGACTGAGCAAGTGAACAACAAAGCCAAAGACGGCTATATCGGGTTAATTGATGAGCGCGGCATTCGGATTGTGGCGGATGGCTTTTGTGGTACCAACGAAATCCGCTTTGACGACAACGAGGAATGGCTGTATGTGGTCGAAAGCACCGGACGCAACATTTCGCGGCTGCGTTTGCAGCCCGATGGGTCGCTGACGCACCGCGAGGTGTATGGCCCGAGTGTGTTGGCTGGGCATCCCGACGGTTTTGCCTTTGATACGTTTGGCAATTTGTGGGTCACGCTGATTTTTCTCGACACGCTGATTGCGATCACGCCCGACGGCGAGGTGCTGACCTTGCTCGACGACAGCAATCCGGCTGCCAATGTAATCTATGAGCAACATTTCAAGACCGGCACACTGACGCCCGAAGTCATGGCGGCCAACAAAGGCACGCTGTGTCCTTGGATGGCGAGCCTGACCTTTGGCGGCCCCGATTTGCACACGGTGTATCTCGGTAGCTTGCGCGGCACAACCATTCCTTATTTTCGCAGCCCGGTGGCGGGGCAGAAGATGCGGCACTGGGAGGAAAGGTAGGGGGCAGGTTGCAGAGTGGCAAAGTGGCAGGTTGCAGGTGGCAAAGTGGCAAACTTGCAACCTGCAACTTTGCCACCTGCCACCTTATAAAAAACCATGAACAGACAAACCTTTGACGATTACATCCGGCGGTTTAATGCGCAAGACACCAGCGCGTTTGACGATTACCTTGCCCCAAACATGCACATGCTGAATGGTGGTTTGACATTCGACGGGGTGCAAGGCATGAAAAACCATTACGCCAAAATCTGGCGCAGTTTTAGCGAAGCGTTGCAGGTCGAGCGATTTGTCAGCGACGAACACACGGCGGCAGTGCAATTGTGGGCGCATTTCACCGCGCTGAAAGACGACGCAAATTCATTATTTGGCGCGGTCAAGACTGGCGAGACCTTCGATTTTCGCGGGCTGATTATGTATCAAATCGAAAATGGCAAATTTGTTGATATCCGCGTGGCGTATAACAGTTTTACATTTACCGACCAAACTGGCAAACGGGTAGAAATGGGGATTCCGCATTAAAAAAATGGGACGATTAACAGGAAAAGTAACCTTAATTACTGGCACGGCGATGGGCATGGGTCGGGCAGCGGCATTGCTGTTTGCGCAAGAGGGCGCGAAGGTTGTTGGCTGCGACTTGAACCGCGAAAAAGCCGATGAAACCGTGCGCATGGTGCGCGAGGCGGGCGGCGAGATGATCTCGACTGCGCCGGTTGATCTGAGCAATTATGCCCAAACGGCAGCTTGGATTGACGCGGCGGCCCAGCATTATGGCGGCATTGATGTGTTGTTTAACAATGCGTCGTCGCCACGAGTTGGCCCGTTTGTTGATCTGACGCTCGACGATTGGCATTACACCATGCGCAACGAACTTGATTTGGTGTTTTATGCCAGCAAAGCCGTTTGGCAACATTTAATTGATCGCGGCGGCGGGGTCATTATCAATACGTCGTCCATCTCGGCGGTGCGCGGGGCGGCGTTTTTTCAACAGGCGGCGCATGGTGCGGCAAAGGGCGGTGTGATGTCGTTCACCAATCATTTGGCGGCGGCAGGTGGGCCGCACAAAATTCGCGCCAATGCGATTTTGCCCGGCTTGACGCGCACGCCGTCCACCGAATTTTTATTTGCCACGCCCGATTCGCCGGGCAGCAAAATGGCGGCGGCGCATCCGTTGGGTCGCCCCGGTTATGCCGAAGACATCGCCAAACTTGCGCTATTTTTGGCCTCTGATGATGCGTGGTATATCAATGCCGCTGCCATTCCCATTGACGGCGGGCAGGCGACGATTGAATAACAGTAGTCAGTAGTCAGTAGCCAGTAGTCAGTAGTCAGATTTGTCTTGAGCAAATTAAAAGATTACTGTGACCTTGAATCATCTGACTACTGACTACTGACTACTGACTACTCAACAAACTATGAAGATAAAGGGACAAATTATTCAACGCGGCGAAGACGCATATGAAGCGGCGCGGCAGGCGGCAGTGTGGAATGGGCGCAAGCCTCAGCGCTTTCCGGCATTGATTGTGAAGGCAGCAGACGAAGCGGATGTTGTCGAGGCAGTGCGTTATGCTAAGGCGCACGGGCTGAAGATTGGCGTGCGTGCAGGCGGCCATAGCTGGGCGGGCTGGAGTGTGCGTGATGATGCGATGCTGCTCGATCTATCAAACCTGTGTGATATGGCGCTGGATGTGACAAGCGGCATCGTTCGCGTTGGGCCAGCCACCAAAGGCGGGTTAGCGCTTGATCCTTACTTGGCTGAACATGGGTTGATGTTTTGTGGCGGGCATTGCCCAACTGTTGGCTTGGGCGGTTTTTTGCTGCAGGGCGGCATGGGTTGGAATTGTCGCGGCTGGGGCTGGGCCGCCGAAAGTATCGTCGGGATTGATGTGGTGACGCCCGATGGCGAACTCGTTCATGCCAATGAACACCATTACAGCGATTTGTTTTGGGCGGCGCGTGGGTCGGGACCGGGCTTCTTTGGCGTGGTGACAAAGTTCCATTTGCAAACCCGCCCTCGCCCGCAGGCGTTTACCCAAAGCACTTATGTCTTTCCGATGGACTGTTGCGATGCGATTTTGCGCTGGTTTCATCCTGCCCAGCGTGAAATTGACACGCGGGTAGAGTTGGTGTTGTTGTCAATTGTGCCGCCTTTGCCACCCGAACTTAACCCAACCAATGCGCCAATGATGGTGCTACATGCGCTTGCATTTGTAGACACGCATGAAGATGGGGTTGCTGTGCTATCACCCTTAGAGCAATGCCCTGTCATTGATCAAGCGGTGGTGCGCGTATTTGCCCAGCCGACCAGCCTCGCAGAAGAACGCGCCGAGCAAATTCGCGCTAACCCCGAAGGGTTGCGCTATGCGGTGGATAACGCATGGGTGACGGGCGAGACCGATGAGATTGTCAACGCCTTGCACGATGCGTTCGTCAATTTGCCTTCGCCGCAAACCTTTACCCTGTGGTTCAGCATGGCCCCGCTGCGCACGTTGCCCGATATGGCATTGTCGTTGCAAACCGATATTTATTTGGCGATTTATACCGTGTGGGAAAACGAGGCGGATGACGCACGTTGCCGCGCTTGGTTGGCGCGTCAAATGCAGCGCATCGAGCCGGTCAGCGTTGGTCAGTATCTTGGCGATTCAGATTTTGCTGCCCGCCCGTCAAAATTTGTTAGCGACGCAAATTGGCAACGCCTGCAAACAGTGCGCGAAAAATATGATCCATCGCGCCTATTTAGTGGCTATTTGGGCAAATCGGGACACGAGTAGGGAAGTGGGTAGTGGGTAGTGGATAGTGATAGTAGATAGTGATAGGGGGTTAGGTGCAAGTATGGATGGGGAATGTGACTATTAGCACTATCCACTATCACTATCTACTATCACTATCCACTATCCACTAAAAAGAAAGCTATGGGTGAACAAGCATTCTCATTAACGCCTCACCACGTCGGTATCAGTGTGCCGGATTTGGATTCGGCGATTGCGTGGTATGGCGAGGTGTTGGGGTTTGGGCTAGAGCGACAGATGGAAGTGGCGCAGATTCCGGCGCGGATTGCGTGGCTGCGGCGTGATGGTTTTCGTATTGAGCTGTTCGAGGTGGGCGGCGCGGCGGCGTTGCCGGAAGATCGGCGTGTGCCCAACCGCGATCTGAAAACGCATGGCACAAAACATGTTGCGTTTGCGGTCGCGGATGTCGATGCGTTTGTTGCCGATTTGCGAGTGCGCGGGGTGGACATCGCCATGCATACCCGCATTCATGGCGAACCGATGGCGTTTATTCGTGACAATGCGGGCACGTTGATTGAAATTGTGCAGGTGTCGTCTTTTGAGAAGTGAAAAGTGGAAAGTAGAAAGTGAAAAGTAGCTAACTTTTTACTTTCCACTTTTCACTTTGCGCTTTTATAAATCATGAATTTCAACATCACCCAAACCGACCACGCCACCCACATCGACTGGGCACTTGAGGCAGTGACCGCGACCATGCTGGATTGGTTTTGGAGCAACATGGAGAAATGCTTTTTGTTGTGGCATCCCGAAGAACACGAGCCATTGACATGGGCTGTCGCGCCACAGCATGGCAATCTGGTCGGGGCAATTCACATCGCCCCGCAAACTTGGTCAGATGGCACACGCCAAAATCTATATATCCGCTTTGAAGATTTGGCGCAAGTGCCTGCCGATGTAAAACAATATATTGAGTATCACCATTGCATCGTGGTGGCGGGCTTGGGGTTTGGCCCGCAAAGCATGGAGAATCCCGATCCGCTAGGTTATCGGGTGCATCAATGGCAAGCCACAGACAATGGGATTGTTGGCAGATCGAGCGCAATTGGCAAGCGCAAAAAAGAAACCGCCCAAGATGGCATGGTGTGGGCAAAACACGCGGTGGGCGAAATTGGAAATTGGGCGGTGTTTTTGCCCCAACTTTATCAGCTTTATCGGGCGGTAAAAAACACGGCCTACAACCCGTTTATGGACTTATCGGTGACGGGGCGGGGCGAAAATGCGTATTATGAAAATAATTTTATCTAGTTTTCAGTTTTTAAATTTAATGGAGTGAAAATGGCATTATTTGAATATTTCCCAAACTACGTTTGGAATCTCTCGCTCTCGATTGCAATGGAAAGCGGCGCACAATTGGGCGAACTGATTGATATGTGTGCGCCGATCAAGGCGTTGGCGGCGAAAGGTGAAGATGCCGGCACCTTGCAATTTATGACCGAGTGGGTGCGCAAAGCCGATACGCTGATTGAATTGGCAGACGAAGATGCCGTGCGTAATCGCAATTTCTCGGCGGCAAAAAAATTGGAACGGGCGGCGCTGTATTTGTTTACCGCCGAGCGTATGCAAGGGCATGGGCATCCGGGGCGTGCAAACACCTATGCCAAAGCATTGGTTTCATTCAGGCGTGCGATGGAACTGGGGCAGGAAAATTGTGAGCGGGTCGAAGTGCCGCTGGCGAACGGCGTGATGCCTGCCTTACTGACCCGCGCCAGCACACAGGGCGCAACGCCCATCGTGGTGTTTTGCAATGGGCTGGACAGTTGCAAAGAGCTTTTGTATTGGACCCGTTTGCCACAGGCACTGGCGCGGCGTGGCGTCTCGACATTGTGTGTGGATCAACCCGGCACGGGCGAGGCATTGCGTTTGCACGGCTTGCCCGCCACCCCTTACAGCGAACAGTGGGCATCCAAAGCGGTGGATTGGTTGGAGACCCAAGCGCATGTTGATGACGAAAGAATCGGCATGACGGGCATCTCGTTAGGCGGGCATTATGTGCCGCGTGCGGTGGCGTTCGAGCCACGCTTTGCCTGCGGTGCGGCATGGGGCGCAAACCACAATTGGGCTGAGGTGCAGCAAAAACGCTTGCGTCGTGAAGGCGAAAACCCAGTGCCGCATTATTGGTCACATGTCATGTGGGTGTTTGGTGCAAGCGACATGGCAGATTTTCATGCCAAGACCGCCGACATGCACTTGAATGGGGTGATGGAGCGCATTGAAGTGCCGTTTTTGCTCACACACGGGGCCAAAGATCGGCAGATTAGCGTGGATTATGCGCACCAAAGCTACGCCCAACTGACCAACAGCCCGCAACGCGAATTGAAGATTTTCACCGAGCGTGAAGGCGGGGTCGAACATGTTGGGGCTGACAATATGGCGTATGGGCGCGATTACATCGCCGATTGGTTGGCGGAGACGCTGAACGGATAATCAGTGGCGTTATAAATCTAGTGATGCGTGGGACTGAAATAACGACATGCAAATAATGATTGACCTCGCCCCCGATATTTTTGACTCGATTCATATTATGGCAATCCAGAGATCTGAATCTATAGAAGCCGTGATTTCTGATTTGATTCGAAAAGGTATGATGTCAGAAGGGAAAAAAATAATACAGCGCAATGGATTTCCACTCTTTCCAATCAGGCCCAATGAAACACCAGTCACCTCAGAGTTAATCAAATCGCTTGAGGACGAGCTATGAAATGACATGCAAAATTAGCTGCTTTTGATATAAGAATTCAAACACAAATTGTTGCTGACGGACAAAACAGCATCGAAATTATTTCTATACTGATTTAAAAATACAAACTAAAACAGGAAACTGTAAAGGACAAGATGATCGTGGAACTGTCATTTCGACGCGAAGCGAGAAATCTTTGCATAACTTGAGGCTCGCAGCGTATTTTAAGCAAAGATTTCTCCTCGTAGTTTACCCTGAGCTTGCCGAAGGGTCGAAATGACAGACATTACGCAAAGATGACGATTTGACGATTGCACTATCATCTTGCCCCCTACACTAAAACAGGAAAACCCTTATGGCAAAACACTATCTTTCACATTTGGCACATGTCGAGCTAATCACCCCCAAACTCGACGAATCGGTGACGTTTTTTAAAGACGTAATGGGGCTGGACGAAGTCGCCCGCGAGGGTGATTCGGTGTATATGCGTTGTTGGAGCGACTATTACACCTACAGCCTGATCTTGACTGCGGGTGCACATCCGGCCTTGGGGCATTCGGCGTGGCGCACAGCCGGCCCTGAAGAACTCGATCAGGTGGTTGCCAGCATCGAAGCCGCTGGCACGCAAGGGCAGTGGGTCGAAAAGTCGCTTGGGCACGGACGTGCCTATCAATTTAAGGGGCCGGGCGGACACGCGCTAGAGGTGTTTTGGGAGGTGGACAAATACAAAGCCAGCGGCGTGAGCAAATCCGCCTATCCAGATCGCCCACAACGCAACATGACACGCGGCATTACCCCGCGCCAACTTGACCACATCACCGTGGCGACCAAAGATGTGCGCGGTGTGGCGCAATGGAATCGTGACGTGTTGGGGTTTCGGGTCATGGCCTATATCGCAATGGATCACGATCCAAACATGTTTGTGTTTAGCGTGACCACGACCAACGAAAAGTCGCACGATTTTGGTTTGGCCGCAGACTTTTCGGGCGTGCCCGGGCGCATTCACCATTTGGCGTTTTGGCTAGAAAGCAACGACGACATGTATCGCGCTGCCGATTTGTTGATCGAATCGGGCACACCGATTGAATACGGCGTTGGGCGGCACGGCATCGGCGAGCAAACCTATTTGTATTTCCGCGAACCGGGCGGGGTGCGTATCGAATTGAACACCGGCGGCTATCGCAACTATGTGCCTGATTGGGAGCCACACGTGTGGAAAGGCAGCGAGGGTCCGAACAGCATGTTCCGAAATATCCCCATGCCCGAATCCATGCTCGAAGCCTTCCCCAACCCGAAGGCGGGCTACGCCATTGGCGAACCTGAATTGGCGATGGCGAAGAGCATTAATGCAAAAGATGCGGTGAAGAAATAGGTCGTTGGAAATGGGTAATGAGTAACAAGTAACGAGTAATCAGTAATTGCTCACTCGTTATTCGCTACTTGTTACTCGTTACTCATTACTCGTCACTCATTACTCGTCACTCATTAAAACGGAAAATTCATGAACAAGAAAATTTTGATCGTTGGCGGCGGCATCGCCGGACTATGCACGGCGATTGGTCTGCGCGGCAGTGGCATGTCCGTCGAAATCGTCGAATTGAACCCGAAATGGGATGTTTACGGCGTTGGCATTATTCAGCTTGCCAATGCGTTGCGGGCGCTGGCCGCCTTGGGTTTGGCAGATGCGGCGGTGGCGGCGGGCTACCCGATGTCGGGGCTACAAGTGAATGCACCCAATGGGCACGTCATCGCCAAAATCCCTCAACCGCAGTTGGCCGGGCCAAATTTTCCTGCCCAAAATGGCATTACGCGCCCAAAACTACATAGCATTTTGCAAGATGCGGCACAGGCGGCTGGTGCAAATGTGCGGCTAGGCATTACGGTCCAAAGCATCGAGCAAACTGACACGCACGCGCATGTCACATTTACCGACGGCAGCGTTGGCGATTATGATTTGGTGGTGGGGGCAGATGGATTGCGCTCGACGGTGCGACAATTGGTGTTTGATGCCACGCTGCAACCCAGCTACGAAGGCCAAATTGTATGGCGCTATAACTTGCCGCGCCCGGCCCATGTCACCGATATTTGGATGTATATGGGCCACCCCAAAGTTGGCCTAGTGCCGATGAGTCCCGAATTGATTTACATGTTCATTACCGATTCGGCGTTTGACGGTATTCCCAAGTTTGCGCCCGAAACCTTGGCCGCTGAAATGCGCAAACGGTTGGATGGCTATCCGGGCTTGGTAGCAGAATTGCGCGAGCAAATTACCGATTCGTCAAAAGTGGTGGTGCGCCCGTTTGAAACCATTCTCGTGCCTGCGCCCTGGCATCGGGGGCGGGTGGTGTTGGTGGGCGATTCGGCCCATGCCATGAGCGCCCATATTGCGCAAGGGGCTGCCTTAGCGATTGAAGATGCGGTGGTGCTGACTGAAGAATTAAAGCAGCAAGCCGACCTTAACACTGCACTCGACAATTACAATACCCGCCGGTTTGAGCGTGTAAAAGCAATGGTAAGTATGTCGCGCCAAATTTGCGAGTGGGAGCGTAATGACGATAAAACCGGCGATGTGATGGGCGTGATGATTCAATCAGGCAAACTCGCAGCGCAACCAATTTAGCGGGGTTGCAGGGGGCAGAGTTGCAGGTTGCAAGTGGCAAGTAGCAAGTTGCAACCTGCAACCTGCAACCTGCAACTCTGCAACTCTGCAACCTGCAACCTGCAACCCTGCCCCCTCTTCCCAACCATGACTATTCCAACAATTATTGACCTGTCGTTCCCCATTCGCAATAGCCCAGCGGGAACGCCACCCTTTCAACGAATCGGCATTGAGTATGCCGACCACAGCCAAGGCACAGAAGAAGCCGAGCGGCTGACGGGTGTGCCGCGCCGTTTGATGCGTAATGGCGAGGCATGGGCGGTGGAAACCATCACCAATCTTGGCACACACAGCAGCACGCATCTTGATGCGCCGTTGCATTACAACGCCGAAATTCAAGGCAAACCCGCCCAAAGCATTGACGAACTTCCGCTCGAATGGTTTTTTGCGCGTGGGGTTAAACTCGATTTTCGGCACAAAGCCGATGGCGACGCAATTACGACCACAGAAATACAAGCAGAATTACAGCGCATCGGTCACACGTTGCAAGCCCGCGACATTGTATTGATGTGGACAGGGCGTGACGAGTTGTTTGGTCGCCCCGATTATTGGCTGCATGGGCCGGGTGTGAGCGCCGAGGCGACGCATTGGATGTTCGAGCAAGGGGTGCGGGTGATGGGCATTGACGCATGGGGCTGGGATCGCCCATTGCCAACCCAAGCCGCTGATGCGATTGCCCAAGACAAGCTCGGCGTATTTTGGGCAGCGCATCAAGCAAATTTGCCCTATTCGCAAATCGAGCGGCTTTGCAATCTCGGCGCAATCCCTGCCAGTGGCTTTATGGTGGCCTGTTTCCCGCTCAAAATTGAACGTGGTAGCGCCGCGCCAGCGCGGGTGGTGGCGATTCTAAATAATTAAAAATTACGAATTACGAATTACGACCTGTATTTGTAATTCGTAATTCGTAATTCGTAATTCGTAATTTTTATGAGCGAAGCTTTCCTCGTCACAGGTGCATTGGGTTGCATTGGGGCATGGGTGGTGCGAAACTTGGTGCAAACCGGTGTCGCTGTGGTGGCGTTTGATGCCAGCCATGACACCCATCGCTTAGCGCAAATTTTGTCTGCCGACGAATTGGCGCGGGTGCAATTTGAACAAGGCGACATCACCGATTTTGCCGCCATCGAAGCAATTTTTACCCGCCACGCGATCACCCACGTGGTTCATTTGGCAGCCTTGTTATTGCCCGCGTGCAAAGCCAACCCTATGTTGGGTGAACGGGTGAATGTGGGCGGCACCTTGCACATTTTTGAAGCCGCAGTACGGCACGGCGTTAAACGGGTGGTCTTTGCCTCATCCATTGCGGTGTTTGATACCGCCGATGTGCCTAGCGATGGGATTGTCACGCATGATGTGCCGGGCAGGCCGAGCAATTTGTATGGCGTGTATAAGCAGGCGATGGAAGGCATTGCGCGGGTGTATTGGCATGAGCATGGTGTGCCGAGCATTGGGTTGCGCCCAGCCACCGTGTTTGGGGCGGGGCGTGATAATGGCATCACCTCGGCGCCAACCAAAGCCATGCAGGCCGCAGCCAAAGGCCAGTCGTATCACATTCCCTACGGCGGGCGCGGCGAATTTCAGTACGCCGATGACGTGGCGAAGGCCTTTATTGCCTGCGCACGAGCCAATTTTGCAGGGGCGGAGGTGTTTAATCTACATGGAACTGTGCTAACGATGCAAGCATTGATTGACATTGTTCAACAAGTATCCATCGAATTTACCCCGCAATCCGGCATCATTACTTTTCAAGAGCCGGGTTTCCCTTCGCCTGAATCTTTTGATGCCAGCGCATTAACCGCTGTCATTGGCACATTGCCCTTCACGCCGTTTGAGGTGGCAGTGCGCCAAACCATGCAATTTGCAATCAAAAAATAACGTAATACCAATCTCATGATCAAGATGGATTTTAATCATCTGCATTTTGCGCGTCACTCCGCGAAGAACGAGGAGTCGTCTTTTTGATCGAGAGGTTGGTATTACCGCTTATACCAACTTTTGAGTCAAAATGGATTTTGATCGCATATATTTTGCGGGTCATTCCGACGAGGAACGAGGAGGAATCTTTGCGGAAATTTAATCGTCGGGCTGATTTTCCGCAAAGACCCCTCGCTGCGCTTCGGGGTGACGTGATAATTTATATGCTTGTTTTATTCCATTTTGACTCAGAAGTTGGTATTAATTATTGAGACGATACCAATAAGCAACTTAACAAACATGAAAATAAATGAAACCCATAACCCCGATCTAGTCAGTTGGGTCGCGTCAGCGAATGCGCCTGACAACGACTTTCCGGTTCAAAATTTGCCGTTCGGGGTGTTTTGCAACAAAAAGACGCTGACCGTCACTGTCGGCATCGCCATCGGCGACATGATCTTAGACGTCAATGCGGCAGCAAACGCCGGGCTATATAACGGGCTGGCCGAGCAAGCGGCACGTCAATGCAATGCCTCGACACTAAATGGTTTAATGGCATTGGGAGCAGAGGCGACTTCAGCACTGCGGCAACAAACGAGCCGCTTATTACGCGCAGACACGGCTGAAGGTCAACACGCGCAAACCTTGTCAAGCGATATTTTGGTTTCGATGGCAGACGCGGAAATGCGAAAACCTGTTGCCATTGGCGACTACAGCGATTTCACCGCCTCTGTGTATCACGCGACCAACATGAGCAATATTTTTAACCCCGGCCAACCGCAGGCGGCAAATTATAAATATGTGCCCATCGCCTATCACGGACGCACCTCATCCATTTTTCTAAGCGGCACACCCGTTATTCATCCAACGGGACAATTTCGTCTGCCCGGCGAAACCGCACCGATTGTTGCGCCTTCGCGTCGCTTCGATTATGAGCTTGAATTGGGGGTTTATGTCGGCAAGGGAAATGCGTATGGCAAACCGATTGCGATTGATGATGCCGCCGATCACTTGTTTGGCGTCAGTTTGGTCAATGACTGGTCGGCCCGCGACATTCAGGGCTGGGAAATGCAACCACTTGGGCCATTTTTAAGCAAAAGCACGATCACCTCTGTTGCGGCATGGGTGATTACGATGGAAGCACTCGCGCCCTTTCATGCGCCCGCGTTTGCACGAGCCGAAGGCGACCCCAAGCCATTGCCGCATTTGTATTCGGCCAACGATCAGCAAAATGGCAATTTGGCAATCACGCTTGAAATTCACTTTTCAACTGCGCAAATGCGTCAACAAGGCATCGCGCCAATCAAATTCAGCCGCACTTCTAGCACCAATATGTATTGGACACCGCAACAATTGCTGACCCACCACACCAGCAATGGCTGCAATATGCAAGTCGGAGACTTGTTTGCGTCGGGCACATTGTCAGGCGCAACCGCCGATGCGCGGGCGTGTTTGTATGAGTTGACGTGGGGAGGGCGCGATCTGATCACCTTACCCACCGGCGAAAAACGTGCTTTGCTTGAAGATGGGGATGAAGTGATCTTGAGCGGTTATTGTGAGCGCGAAGGATATCACCGAATTGGGTTAGGCGAATGTCGGGGGGTGTTGGTTCCAGCAACATAAAATTATTGCGCATGAACGAAGCGCAACTCGCTCTCATTTTCGATCTACAGCAAGCCGCCGACGCCATTGGGTTGCCCTATTTCGCCACAAAGCGCACAAAGATAAGCAAGATTTTATGATACAAATCTTTGAGTTCTTTGTGTGTTTTGTGGCAAACATCAAATTTTGCGTAAGTCTTAAGCTAAGCGCCCATAAACTCGCGCATGATCTGCGTTACGGCCACTGGCGCTTCCATCGGCGTGAGATGCCCCACCCCGCGAATGACCTCAAGGCTGGCATTGGGGATGCGCTCTTGCATCAACATGGCTTCGCTCACGGGGGCCAAGGTGTCATGTTCGCCCGCCACAATACACGTGGGGACGCTGATGCTGGGCAAAATCGCCGCCGCATCCATCCGCACAATCATGGCGCGTGTGCCTTGGGTGATGCTGGCGGGCGCGGTTGACATAACCATGCGTCGCACCTTTTGCACCAATTCAGGATGAGCGGTGGATAAATGGAGCAAGCGCGGTAACAAAGCTGTGGTTGCGGCCCGCGCCCCGTTGCGGCTGACGCTCTCGATCAATTTATAGCGCCCCGCCAAGATTTGAGCTGAATCGCGGCTGGCTTTTGTGTCGAGCAACATCCAGCGTTTAAATCGTTGCGGCTGTTTGCGCCACATGGCAAAACTGACATAGCCGCCTATCGAAAATCCGCAAATGGTGGCGGTGTCGAGGCCGATGTAATTCATCAATGCAAAAACATCGTCCGCCATTAGGTCAATGGCGTTCTCATCCGCCGCATTAAAACTTTGCCCAAAACCGCGCAGGTCGGGCGCAATGCAACGATATTTTGCAGAAAGCGCGTTTAGCTGCGCTTGCCACATGGTGTGATTGAGAGGAAAGCCGTGAAGAAGTAGGATGGGAGAGGCACTACGTGGGCCAATATCAACGAAGAACAAGTCGCAATCGTTAACAGGAACAACCAAGCATACCCTCCTTGGAGATTAAGCCATCAACATTCTCAATAACAAACACAACAGATAACAACATCACGCTTTATTTTATATGAAGAACGGTCACGCTATACTTTGCAGGCGCTATGAAATACCGTTTTTTACGCTTCGATTCTGTTGCATCCACCATGCCTCTTTCGCATGAGTTTGCAATGCAAGGAGAGCAAGAGGGCTTGGTGGTGATTGCAGATGAACAAACGGCGGGCCGAGGTCGGGCTGGGCATACGTGGTTTTCGCCGCCCGCGCAGTCGCTTTACCTATCCATTTTGTTGCGTCCGGCATTGCCCGCCGCCCAGCTTAATTGGCTGACCATGATCGGGGCGCTGGCTATTATTGACACCGTCCAATCGCTCGTGTCTCAACACGTTCCCCGCCCGCCCCAACCCAGCATCAAATGGTTTAACGATGTCAATTTAAATGGGCGCAAAGTGAGCGGCGTGCTGGTCGAAACCGCGTGGCTGGGTGATGCGATTGATTACGCGGTGATCGGCATTGGGCTAAACGTCAACACCCAATTTGCCGATGCACCCGCCGATGTGCAAGCCCGTGCCACCAGCCTCGCCACCGAATTTGGGCGCGCCTTTGACCGCGAGGTGGTGCTGGCACAGCTTTTGCAGCATTTCGCCGCCCGCTATACGCGGCTGACACAGCCAAATGGCGACCCAATCCATGATTATGCGCATTGGCTCGACACCATCGGTCGCCCAGTCAAAATTACCCTCGCCAACGGCGACTTACACGGCATCGCCGAACGCATTGACCTCGACGGTGCGCTCATCATCCGCGACGCCCAAGGGCAGCCGCATCGGTGTGTTTACGGTGCTTTAATGTAGTGGATAGTGATAGTGGATAGTGATAGTGGATAGTGATAGTGGATAGTGATAGTGGATAGTGATAGTGGATAGTGATAGTGGATAGTGATAGTGGAT
>JAHBAL020000241.1 GCA_018500105.2 Anaerolineae bacterium | reverse complement strand
AGATGTGTATAAGAGACAGATGCTACAAGGAGCTAGAGAAAATCACTGGTGTCAAGATCAACTTTCAGCATGTGCCCGACAACCCGCAAGCCATCGAGCAATTTAACCTGTTGGTCGCCAGCGGCAAATTCCCCGATTTGCTTGAATGGGGCAACTGGTTTTCGTTGCCCGGCGGCCCAGCCAAATATTTGAAGGATGGCGTAATTATTCGCTTGAATGATGCGATTGACAAATGGGCGCCCAACCTCAAGAAGGTGCTCGACAGCAACCCACTGTATCGCAAGCAAGCACGCACCGATGACGGCGACATGTTTTTCTTCCCCTTCATTCGCGGTCATGCTGGTTTGATGTCGTTTTATGGCCCTTGGGTGCGCAAAGATATTTTGCAAACCTATAGCCTGAAAGCCCCAACCACCATTGGCGAATGGAGCGATATGTTTAAGGGCTTGAAAGGCAAGGACTATAACAAGAATGGTCAAGCCGATGAATATCCGTTTAACCCTTGGGGCGCGGGTAGCTGGAAAGGCGGCTTTAATGGCAACAACTATCCGGTGTTTGTTGGCAGCTACGGCATCGTCAATGGCTTCTATCAAGAAGGCGGCAAGGTGAAATTTGGCCCGGCCACAGGCGAGTTCAAGGAATTCTTGTCGCAAATGGCAAGCTGGTTTAAGGACGGCTATATTGACCCAGATTTGATTGCGATGGACAGCGCCGCTTTTGCGGCCAAGATGACGGGCAACAAGATCGCCAGCGGCACGACCTTCGTCGGCAGCGGTATTGGCAACTTTACGGGCCTGATGCGCGGCAAAGAACCCAAGGAATTTGAATTGATGGGCGTGCCGTATCCGGTGTTGAAGGCGGGCGACAAGCCGATTTTGGGTCAGAAAGACAACGAACTGCCCGGCCCGGGCGTGGCAATCACTTCGGCTTGCAAAGACGTCGAAGCGGCGGTCAAGATGCTCGATTATGCGTATTCACCCGAAGGCCAAATGTTGTTTAACTTCGGTGTGAAAGGCGTGACCTATGACCTTGAGGCCAATGGTTACCCACGCATGAAGAACGACATTATCAATCACCCGACCTTGTCGTTGGCCCAAAGCTGGGCGCAACACGCCCGCAGCAACTTCAGCGGACCGTTTGTGCAAGATATTCGCTATCTTGAGCAATACTTCCAATTCCCCAACCAAAAAGAAGCCTATGGCTTGTGGGCACAACCAACCAACGAGAAGCTGATGCCGAACGTTGCTCCCACCATTGACGAAAGCCGCGGGTTCTCGCGGGTGATGACCGCCATCAACACCCGCATGGATGAAGTGTTTGCCAAAGTCTTTACTGGCGCAGAGCCGCTCAGCACATGGGATAAATTCCAAGACGAGCTAAAGACGCTCGGCCTCGACGAAGCCCTGAAGGTGCAACAAGCCGCGCTCGAACGCTATAACAAACGCTAAGATTAATTGCGAATTACGAATTACGAATTACGAATGAGGGATTGCGGGGCAAGCTCTGCATTGCACTGATTTTTAATTCGTAATTCGTAATTCGTAATTCGTAATTTCATTTATGAAACCAACCTTTTGGCAGCGTGTCGTCAAAGACTTTAAGCGAAATAAAGGCATTTATGTAATGCTATTGCCGGTGCTGTTGTATTACGCTGTTTTTCATTATGGCCCAATGTATGGCGCACAAATTGCGTTTAGAGACTTTACGCCCGTGCGTGGGATTACGGGTAGCACGTGGGTTGGGTTGGAAAACTTCCAAGAATTTTTTAATGGTATTTATTTTTGGCGTTTGCTGCGAAATACGTGGACAATTGGTTTGCTGGATGTCCTCTTTGGTTTTCCGGCACCGATCATTTTCGCATTGCTGCTTAATGAGGTGACGAACGAGAAATTTGAGCGCTTTGTGCAAACCACGTCTTATTTGCCCTATTTCATTTCGGTCGTGGTGGTTGTCGGCCTTATTATTGATTTTTTTGCCCGCGACGGCTTGATCAATGAGATATTGGGTTTGCACGGCGATGCCCGTATCGGGTTTATGAGCAAACCAAGTTACTATTGGGCAATTTATGTCGGGTCGGGGGTGTGGCAAACCTTTGGCTATGGTTCTATTATTTATTTGGCGGCAATTTCTAATATTGACCCGCAGCTTTACGACGCGGCGAAAGTAGACGGGGCAGGGCGTTTCCGACAATTGCTTAATGTGACTTTGCCGGGCATTACGCCAACCATCATCACCCTATTTATTTTGCGCATTGGCGCAATGCTGAGCATCGGCTCCGAGAAAACCATTTTGATGTATAACCCGCTGGTCTACGAAACCGCCGACATTATTTCGTCGTATGTTTACCGCACCGGTGTGCTGAATGGCGACTATAGCCTCACCGCCGCCGTCGGGTTGTTCAACTCCGCCATCAATTTCATCCTGTTGCTCCTCGCCAACTACATTAGTCGCCGCCGCAGCGAGACAAGCCTCTTCTAGTAGAAAGTAGGAAGTGCTAAGTGCTAAGTGTTCTACTTAGCACTTAGCACTTAGCACTT
>JAHBAL020000339.1 GCA_018500105.2 Anaerolineae bacterium | reverse complement strand
GCCAAAGTTTTGCCAAGCCAGTGTGACGTTTGTATTGGTTGAGGCGATAGGGATCCCTCACTTCGTATCGGGATGACGCATCAAATATACGCATATATCTAAGTTTCTGAGCACGAGGAACGAGGAGGAATCTTTGCGTAAACTTAATCATCGTGCTGATTTTCCGCAAAGACCCCTCGCTGCGCGTCGGGGTGACGCGGCAATTTATGAAACTTAATTTATTCCAGCTTGATTAAGCGATTGGTATGAGCCACGATTTCAGCGAAACCACATTCTACTGTGCAAACAAAAAGACGAGACTTTCGCCTCGCCTTTCTATTTACCTTAATAACCAAATGCTAATTTAGCTTTCCAGCTTATCAACCCACTTATTGACCAAGCGACCAGCGGCGTCACGACCACCCAAGCCAAACGCAACAGCGGCGGCAACAGCCAACGCGCCGAAAGTCCAGTTGGTAATGTCGCTGGCGACGCCCATTTGACGCAAGGCCATCGCAACGGTCAGCACGGTGATGCCGATACGAGCGACACGCGCCAAGGTGGCGGCGTTCTCCATCTCAGTGCTTTTGATGGTATTGGCAGCGGCGTTGGCCAACCACAACCCAATCCCCAACACCAAGACACCGCTCAATACTTGAGCAGCAATTGAGCCAAATGACGAGACCAAGCCCGACACCATCGTCAAGCCGACAATATCGGCGGCTTGGGTGACGGCAACCAACATAATGCCGAACAAGACCAAACGCCCGACGATGTTCGAGGGGCCAGATTCGGTGTTGCGCACCATGTTCCCGAGGCCGAGCTTATGAAACACATTGTCGAAGCCAATGCCACGCAACACACTGCTGGCAATCTCGGCGATGACACGGCCAATCATCCACGAAATCGCCAATACGATTGAGGCGGTGATCAAGCGCGGCAGCATTGCCAAGATCGAATCCAACATGCTGCTGACCGGGCGTGTTACCGATTCGAGGCCGAGCGGTTGCAAGGCGGCGGTGATGACAGGCAACATGATCAGCACGAACACGACTGTGCCAGCCAAACCAGCCAATCCGCCCGACCCGAACGAGCCTTGTGCGCCCAAGCGATTCGCCAACTTCTCAGCGCCAGCGGCATTGAGCAAATTGGTGACGATTTGGCGCACGATGCGGGCCAAGAACAAACCGCCGCCCAAAATGATGGCCGACCCGGCCAACTTCGGCAAAAAGCCAAGAATTTGGTCAATGAGGTTTTGCACGGGCGCGAGCAAACCAGTTAGCCCCAAGTTACCGAGAATGACCGGCAAGGCCAAAAGCCATGTCAGCCAATAACCGGTATTGGCAAGGGTGGTGGTGAGACCTTTGCTCTTGGCGCGGCCATCAAGGTTGGTGGATTCGCCAACGCGGCTAATAACACCTTTTACGACGTTGGCGATGATCCATGCAATCACCAAAATGACGATTGCGCCGACTAAACGCGGAATAAACGGACCGATATTACTTAGGATTGAATCTAAAAATGGTTGAATTGACATATTTCCCCTCTTATATAAATTTAAGGTTTTAAGATTATAGCCTAGTTTGTCGCAAAAAGCGAGGCTTTATTTGATGTCAATTTATGTATCTTTAAAAATATCATCCCACTCAGATTTCGCTTAAAGTATTGCAATTTTAGGGTTGCGATTATGCTTTTAATGATTGCATTTCTAATTTGTCTGGTCACAATATGCCATTGACAATCCGTGAAAAACATATCGAGCACAACAAACGTCTTAGCAATCTCTAATTTTTTAGCCACACACACGATTTTGCCGCGCAACCTCAAAAAGAATAATGCCGCACGCAACAGCGGCGTTGAGCGATTCGACTTGGTTCAACATGGGGATGTGAATGGCTTGCGTCATCAGGTGTTGCGCGTCATCGCTCATGCCCTCGGCCTCGCTGCCGATAATGATGGCACATGGCTCGCGCCATGCCACACTGTCGTAGGGCAGCGAATTGACCACCGACGTGCCGTAGATAGGCCGATTGCGGCAGATTTGGCGAATTTGCGCCCACGAAACCGAGCGTATGGCTAATCGCCCATGTGCGCCCATGCCGCCACGCACCACTTTGGGGTTATAGGCATCTACGCAGCCCGGCGCGAGCAAGACCTCGCGGCAACCGGCCCCCGCCGCCACACGCAAACATGCGCCCATATTGCCGGGGTCACGCAATTGATCGAGGATGAGGATTGGCGCGGGCGTTTGTGTGGCAAACGCGATATCGCTCGGCATCTTGAATACGGCCAACACGCCCGGCGGCGTCACTTCGCTCGATACCTCACGCATCAGCGAGGCGGAGACGCGCAAACACAGCGTGTTCGGGTGCGTGCGTTGCCAGTCGGTAGTATCGTCTGTGAGCAAAACAAACTCGGCCCGCAGGCCGCAGTTTAGCAAATCATCAACCAGCTTTGCCCCCTCAACGACAAATAATTGTTCGCTTTCGCGGGTGTTGCGGTCGCGCTGCAATTGCCGCACGAGTTTAAGCCGAGGGTTGCTGGCAGACGTAATGACGAACGAGTGAGGATCAGACACGGGGCAAGCTAAAGTAAAACGTCGAGCCAGTCTTGCCATCACTTTCCAGCCAAATCCGCCCGCCATGCGCCTCGATAAACACCTTGGCGAGATACAGCCCTAGCCCCGTGCCAGATTGTTTTTGGGTGGCGCTATCTTGGGCGCGATAAAACCGGTCAAATACAAACGGTTGATCGGCCTCAGCGATGCCTTTACCGTGATCTGAAACAGAAATAATGACCTCTTTGTCGGTCAATTTGTCAGACACGCGAATTTCGCCGCCGTTGGGCGAATATTTGATGGCGTTTGAGATTAAATTGCTCAGCACCTGCGTAATACGGGCTTCATCGGCATACACCAACGGCAAATTTTTATCCACATCGGCAATCAAGGCATGGCCTTGGGTTTGGGTTTGAAATTTCTTCACCACCCGCACCACCAAATCGTCAATATCTAGCTCGACTGGCGACAATTTGAATGCCCCGCTTTGAGCGCGTGATGCATCGAGCAAATTGTCAATCAGATCGGTCAAGCGGTCGGCCTCTTCTTCAATTACCTTCAAACTTTCGCGCACAGTGGCTTCGTCCCAATGACCGCTGGGATTGGCTAACGTATTGGCATAGCCTTTGATGATGGCAACCGGCGTTTTTAACTCGTGCGACACTGCCGAGATGAAAGTAGATTTCATCTCATCGGCGACAGTCAAACGACGGCGCTCATGCTCTAGCCGTGCGTAAATTTGGGCATTGTGGACGGCGATGGCGGCTTGGTCGGCAAAACTGCGCAAAATTTCGCGGTCGTTGGCCGAAAAACCGCTGCCACGCACCCGCATAATATACAAATTGCCCAACACCTCGTCGCCTGCATGCAATGGCAAACCCACCACTTCGAGGAAGCCCATGCCCACTTCTTGCACCACCGTCGCCAAACGGCGTTCCATGCGGGTCATGCCTTCGCGCCAATTGCTGGCCTCGGCCATAATCGGGTTAAGTTGATCGAGCAGCGCCTTTGCCACCCCAACATAGGCGCGAATCCGGTATTGCCCGTCAGATTCGACCAAGCCAACCAAACCCGCTTGCCCGCTCAACATATCAACCGACGATTGCAAAACCAGTTTTAGCACCTCGTCAATATCGAGTTGGGCCGAGATAGCGCGTGTAATTTTGAGCAAATAATCGCGTTGGCGCACGCGAGAATCGGGGAGAAGATGTGTTTGAACCAACATAGAAACCATGTGTCGCTGTGTCGAGGCGACCGACGCTGCAAATTTTTGCCCCAACTGGCTCACTTGGTGTGACCATTGTCGAGGCAAACTTGGTTGTCGTAGGCTGATCATTTTATCTCCTCTTGTTGATCCAACTCAATCCGATAACCACACCCGACACAGCAAAAAGCGCACTGGCGATAAACAGCCCGATGATGATGGGGGTGCGTGGGTCGGCTGGCAAGGCGCTAGGGCCACTTTGCACAATTGCAACTTGGCGACCCAGTTCTTCGGCTGAGGTAAATTCGAGCGGGCGCGGTGTGGGGGGCAATGCAGCTCCGGCTGGGGCAAGATCAACTGGGCCGCTCGAATCACTTACGGCAATCTTTAGCCGCTTCATATCTGGCGCATAAATGCCCATGTTAAATTGCAAATCGTCGGTGGCCGCTAAGGTCAGGGCGCGGAGCAAGGCGCTTTGGCTGGTCATTTCCACCTCGCCGCCACCGGCTTCGGCTTCGATTATACGAGCAGGGGCATCCATACGCACATCAATTTTGACATCACTGGCGGGGGCCATGCCGAAAATGGGGGCCTTGCGCAATTTAAGCTCGTTGAACACATGCACGCCAACAAATGCCACATCCGGCAAAGTTGCACCGACCGGCTTGGTGTAAATGGTGTAATTGAGCTTGGGCTTTGCCAATGGCGTTGGAGCCACCACGACTTCGCTAGTGGCCGTTGGCACAACGACTTGGGTGGGCGTTGGCAATGGCGTATTGACTGGCGCGAGGGTGGCTGTGGCGGCGGGCGTAGCAGTGGCCGCAACGACTGGCGTGGCAGCAAGGGTGGCTGTGGCAACCTGACGAGTTGGCACACGGGTTGGGTTGATGAGAACTCTGGTCGCCGTTGGCACAATCTCAAGCGTCGGCAGCAGCGTTGGAATTGGCGTCGGCACAAAAGCGGTAGGCGGCACAGGGGTTGGCTGAGGCCGCACCGGGGTGGCGGTGGGTTGTGGCGCAGGCGGCGATGTCGGTTGTGGGCGCGGGGTCGAAGTCGGCGGCACAACAATCGGCGTATTTGTTGGCGGCACAACGATGGGGGTGCTAGTGGGCGGCACTGGGGTTGCGGTGGCAGGG
>JAHBAL020000451.1 GCA_018500105.2 Anaerolineae bacterium | reverse complement strand
ATCTTGCCAGTTGTTTGGCGGCCTATCCGGCATTGCGGCTATTCACTTTTCCTGCCCAACGCGCCCACGAAGATTATGAGCTACAGCTTGCGCAATTGCCCCAACCGACCCGCCTGTGCCAATTGTTGCAAGGGTTGCCATTGGCAATTGAGGTGGCGGCGGCGTGGGCCAGTGTGCTTTTGGTGGATGAGGTGACGAATGAGATCAGCCATAACCTCGATTTTCTCAATGACCATCAACTGCACCCGGCCACCCATCACCACGCCTTGTTGGCGGCGTTTGAATATGCGTGGGCGCGGCTGACCGCCGAGGATAAATCTACCTTGCGTCGGTTGTCGGTTTTTCGCGGGGCATTTACGCTTGAGGCGGTTGAGCAAATCTTGGGGGCTAAGCGCCATACCTTGCTGTCGTTGGTTGATCGGGCGTTGTTGCAGCGTTGGGATGGCGGGCGCGGCGGCAAGGGCTATGTGCTGCACGAGGCACTACGCCAATTTGCCCAAGAGCAATTGCGGCTGCAACCCGAAGAAGGCTCGTCTACGCTACAGCGCTATGCCGATTATTACACCCGTTTTCTCAAAATCCGTGAGGCGGCGCTCGCGTTGCCGCGTGGCGTGCCCGAACATACGCAAGCCCTCGCCGAAATTGAGCGCGAAATTGACAATATCGCCACCGCGTGGCAGGTGGCGCTGGCTCGCAAACAACTCGGCGCGATTGACAATGCCTTTGAGGGGTTGCATCGTTTTTATCATTTGCGGGCGCGTTATCATGAAGGTTACGAGGCATTTGAACGGGCGGCGCTGGTTGCGCAAAGCAATGCCAAGGCCGGAGCCGCCGTGTTGGCGGCGACCTTGGCGACGCGCCAAGCCTATTTCATGTTTCGGCTCGATCATTTGGCCGAGGCCAAGGCGGTGGCGCAACGCAGCTTGGAGGGGTTGCAACAGCTACAGCATCGGCCCAACTCGCATATTGCGCTCAACAAAGTGACACAAGAGGTCATTTTTAATACCCAATTGCTTGGCACGCTGGCATGGGGCGAGGGCGATTTTCGGGCGGCCCAGCACTGGTGGCAGCAGGCGCTGGAGCAGCACGAGCAAAATGACAATCCGATGCAAGTGGCGCGGGCGCAAAATAATGTGGCTGTGTTGGCGATCGAGACCGGCGACTTGGCCCAAGCCAAGCGGTTGCTGGCGCAAAGTTTGCAGGCCAAGCGGGCGCAAAATGATTGGCAAGGCGTGGTATTTGCGCTCGAAAATTTGGCAAATGTGGCACTATTGTCGAATGAAGTTGAGCAAGCGCAGCAATTGCGTTTGGAAACATTGAGTATTGCTGAGGCGCAGCGCGACGCGATTGGGGTGTTGCAGGCGCACACGCAGTTGGGCTATTTGGCCTATTTACTGCGCGATCAAGATCGGGCGCTTGGGCATTTGAACGAGGCGCGGCGTTTGGCGCGGGCGCAACGTCAAGCGCACGGGTTGGGGGCGGTGTTGTGCAATCTCAGCCTTGTCCATGCGGCGCGGGGTGAATTAGACGACTGCCGAGTGTGTTTGCGCAGCGCCTTGCAGCATGGTTTGCAGCAACATGATGCGTTTGTGACTCAATTGGCGGTGGCAAGCGCGGCGGTGTTGGCAGCCACGCACGGGCAGGCCGAGCAGGCCGTAGCGTGGGGGGAATGGGCGCAGTGTCAGCCCACGACCAATATTGACATCCGCTGGCGGGTGCGGCTGGCGGCCCAGCGTTGGCTCGACTATCTTGCGCCCGATGTTGTCATTGCTGCTCAAATCCGAGGCCGGTTGTGTTCATCCGACCAAATTGTAGATGAGGTGTTGGGTTGGCTGGGCGGACGGTGAGGAAATTTAAAATTCAAAATTACGTGTAGCGCAATTGGCGTGGGAACGGGCTGCCATAACGACATTTTTACAGGCGCTACCACAAGATATCGCGCCACAAAAATTTGAGGTTGTATTAACGTAGTTCTAACAATAACTTGTTATAGTCGTGATCGGTTCATGGGTTTCCTCCTATTGGATGAGTAACAGGGCAATTCGGCGGTTGCCCTGTTACTTTTTTTCTCAAATGCTTCACGTCATCTCCCCCGGCATTCTTTCACTTATTCAAGATTTGGGTCGCCCACACATGCAGCCTTTTGCTGTGCCTGCCAGCGGGGCGATGGATGCCTTTGCGTGTCGCGCTGCTAATGCTTTGCTCGGAAACGCGCCCGACGCGGCTTGCGTCGAGATCACCGGCGGTGGGGCGATGTTTGAATTTGACCGCGACGCCGTCTTTGCCCTCACTGGGGCCGATTTTGACCCGACGCTGAATGGGCGGGCCGTGCCCACGTGGGCAGCGGTTTATGCGCCCAAAGGCGCACAGTTGGCCTTGGCTGGGCGCAGAGTCGCATGGGGGGCGCGGGCGTATTTGGCGCTGCCGGGTGGGGTAGATGTGCCGCCGGTGCTCGGCTCGCGCAGCACTTATGTGCCGGGCGGATTTGGTGGGTTAGGTGGGCGAGCGTTGCGGGCGGGCGATGCGCTATTTGCCACACAGCCGCTGGCTGCATTTGACACATTGCGCCACGCTGGGCGCATATGGCCTGCCGAGGCCAAGCCCGCCTATCAAACCAGCCCTACGGTGCGCGTTATGGTCGGGCCACATGCAGCGCTGTTTGCGCCCGCTGCACTTAGCCAACTTGTTGCGCAGCCGCTTAGAATCACCAGCACCTCTAACCGCATGGGCTACCGATTTGAAGGCTGCCCCCCGCTGCGTTATGCCAAGCCGCTGAGTTTGGCGTCGCTGGGGGTGTGTGCGGGGGTGATTCAAGTGCCGCCCGACGGTTCGCCCATTTTGCTGACCGCCGATGCCCAAACGACCGGCGGCTACCCGGTGATTGGCGTGGTGATTCAAGCCGATTTGCCGCTGGTGGGGCAATGTTTGCCCGGCGACCGGCTGCAATTTGTTGTGTGCGACGCGGTTGAGGCCATCGCCGCCTTGCGCCAAATGCATGCGTGGCTGGTGCAAGGGGCGTTAGAAGATGACTATACCCTTGGGTTGGCTTGGCGCGGGGCGGGGGGATGAGGTGGGGCGCGGCCTACCGTGCCCCTGTTGGTTACTCTTCGATTTTCTTCACGTGGTAGTTGCTGCCGCTGCTGATCTTGTCTGCCTCAAAATCACTGTGGGTTAGGTCGCTGCCCACTTGCACATTGCGGCCAACAATGAGGCCAGAAGGAATGTGCGTGTTTTTGCCGACAATGGTGATGCCGCGTGTTAGGCCAATGCTGGGATTGCTTGTGTAATCATTGCCATGCCCAACGTGCGCATCGCGCCCAATTACCACCCGCTTGTCAATGACGGCGTGATCTACAATCACGCCCGGCTCGATGATGGTGTCGGTCAAAATGACGCTGTGGCGCACAATGGCCCCGCGTCCGACGCGCACGCCCGGCGACAACACCGAATATTCGACACTGCCTTCGATCACGCAACCATCTGCCACGAGGCTGTGGTTGATCACCGCACCGGTGCGGATGTTGACGGGCGGGCGCTCTTCGCTGCGGGTGTGAATAATCCATTCGCGGTCGAGCAAATCGAGATCGGGCTTGTCCTCTAGCAATTGCATGTGCGTGTCCCAATATGCCTCGACTGTGCCGACATCTACCCAATAATCACGATATGGGAAGGCAAATACCCGCGAATTTTCGCGCAGCATTTTGGGAATAATATCGCCACCAAAGTCTTTCTTCGAGTTGGGGTCTTTGGCATCTTCGATCAACATGCGTTTGAGCACTTCGTAGTTAAACACATAAATACCCATCGAGGCGAGTGTGCCTTTGGGTTGTTTGGGCTTTTCTTCAAATGCAGTTACGCGGTTTTCGTTGTCGGTTGACAAAATCCCGAACCGATGCGCCTCTTCGAGGGGCACAGGGCGGGTAGCGATGGTGATATCGGCGTCATTTTGTTCGTGATAAGCGATCAAAATCTGATAATCCATTTTGTAGATATGATCGCCGGCCAAAATCAAGACATGTTGCGGGTTGTAATTGGTAATAAAGTCGAGGTTTTGGTAAATGGCATCTGCCGTGCCGCGATATTCGGTTAAGCCGCCGCGATAGCTTTGGTAGGGGTGCAACGCATATGCGCCGCTATTCATGCGATCGAGGTCCCAAGGGCCACCACTGCGAATATGATCGGTGAGTGAACGTGGCAAGTATTGGGTAAGAATGCCAACGGTCGAGATGCCACTGTTGACACAGTTCGATAAAGTAAAGTCAATAATTCGATATTTGCCAGCAAACGGCACAGCCGGTTTGGCGCGAAGCTGCGACAGCACGCCAAGCCGTTTTCCTTGCCCGCCAGCCATAATCATTGCTACGGTTTTCATAGTGTTTTTTCCTTTTAAATGCGCTGAATCTTACCATTATGTTGCGTCATTTTCGAGGGTGGTTAGCGTATTTTTAACACATTGTCTGCGCTTATCTTCACAACAAATTTGTTACGCAAATTTTCATTTTTCTCACAGGCCGCGCTCAAGCTATTTTATATAGCCCTTGTTTGCCCTAAGTTAGCCCCTCGATTTGCTTGGAGACTCATGCAAACATCCATCGTGTTTGCATGAAATGGTCGGTCTTTTGTATTTCTAAAGCGATCTGTTCAACAAAATACGCCATGAATGCAACGAAACTTAGAGATGAAATTTCTTCGTTTTATTAGAAAGCCAGTAGATTGCTTAAAGAATACCTTTATATCTCGAAGAAAAATTTCGTAGTTCGGAAGTATAGCCTTATTTTTCATTCCAAAGGCGGATTACGTATCTTTATTACGCTCTTACAATCATTTTCAACAAACGGTTAATTTCATAGATAGTTAAACAGATTAAGGCCAATACTTAACCAAGGAAACGGAGCATCATGCGTAATTTAAAACTAAACCAACCAACCAACACAAACGGGATCGCATCGTCAGTCACCTCAAAGATTGATTTTGATCGCCCCATGCCGACGAATCACACCGTCAGTGTTATCGTGCCAGCCAAAAATGAAGCAGCCAATTTGCCCTATGTATTGCCCCGCATCCCAACTTGGGTGCACGAGGTGATCTTGGTTGATGGCAATTCGACCGATAACACGGTTGAAGTGGCCCGCAAATTGTTGCCCAATATCCGCGTGATCGGACACGAGCGCAAAGGGAAGGGCAATGCATTGATCGCTGGCTTTAACGCCGCGACTGGCGACATCATCGTCATGATTGATGCCGACGGCTCAACCGACCCCGCCGAGATTCCGGCCTATGTCGGGGCATTGTTGGCAGGCGCGCACTACGCCAAAGGCACCCGCTTTATGCAAGGCGGCGGCACGGCTGACATGGAAATTCATCGCATGTTCGGCAACTGGTGCTTTGTGACGATGGTCAAGACGCTTTTTGGCAGCTCGTTCACCGACCTGTGCTACGGCTACAACGCTTTCTGGCGCGCCATTTTGCCCCAACTGCGCCTCGATTGCGATGGCTTTGAGGTCGAAACGTTGATGAATGTGCGTGCGCTCGAAGCCGGTTTGCGCATTGCCGAAGTGCCCAGCTTTGAATATGAGCGTATTCACGGAACCAGCAACTTGCACGCTTTCCGCGATGGCTTGCGCGTGTTGCGGACGATTGTGACCGAGTGGGCAAATCAGCCATTGCGCGGCAAAAATGCAGCCGTGCCCGCCTCAAATTTGGCAGGGTTCGCGCAACACCGTGCGGCTGAAGCCTAAACCGCTCATGTCTGCGTGCGTCACGTGTGGCAATGCAAATTACCTTTGCATTCTTGTTCAATTTTTAACAGCCTAACTTAGCACCACATTTTCTTCGTTGTATTTCACATAACAGCACTTTATCTTCTTGTCTTCATCAACCAACATTATTGATTCACCATTCTTAATTAAGAGGAACACACATGATCAACTTATCTCAACCTGTATCCGTCATTATTTGCGCTTATACCGAGGCGCGCTGGAACGATTTGCAAGCTGCGGTTAAATCGCTGCACAATCAAACGCATCGCCCCGATGAAATTATTGTGGTGATTGACTACAACGATCCCATGCGCGAGCGCGTTCAACGCGAAATTGCTGGCGTCACGGTCATTGCCAACACCGACCGCAAAGGCGCATCGGGCGCAAAAAATAGTGGCGTAAGAGCGGCCAAAACCGAATGGATTGCCTTTTTGGATGATGATGCGGTGGCCGAACCCAATTGGCTGGCCGAATTGCTAGGGGTTTGCACCAGCCGCGCCGATTGTTTGGGGACAGGGGGATGGGTTGTGCCAGCGTGGGCCGGTGAGCAGCCCAAGTGGTTTCCTGAAGAATTTTATTGGGTGATCGGGGCCAGTTATCGTGGGATGCCGACAGAAGTGTCACCCATTCGCAATTTGTTTGCGGGGTGCATGTGTGTGCATCGCAGTGTATTTGACACAGTGGGCGGTTTTCGCGCCGAAATTGGCCCTTTGGGCAAGCGCCCGATCAACTGCGAAGAGACCGAATTGTGCATTCGGGCGGCCCAAAAGATGCAAGGTAAGCGGTTTTATTTCAACCCAGCCGCCCGCATTCATCACCACACGCCCAAAGAGCGCACAACATGGGCATATTACAAGAAGCGTTGCTATTCTGAGGGCTTAGCCAAGGCGCTGGTGACGCAATTTGTTGGCGCAAATGACGCGCTTTCATCCGAGCGGGGGCATGTGATGAAGGCGTTGCCAAAGGGTGTGCTGCGCGGGCTGGGCGATTTTGTGCGCGGCGATGTATCGGGCGCGGCGCGGGCCGCCATGATTGTGGCGGGGCTAGGTATTACCAGCGCTGGGTATGTGGCTGGCATGGTGGCCCGCGAAAATGATCGGGTGTATGCCGCCCGTAAACAAGCGCAATCAAGTTAATTGTTCAGGCGGCCTGAACGTATCTTACGATCGGGCCGCTCACCCTTATGATGAAAGATGTTCCTGTCTTGATGTATCACAGCATTGCCGAACGCGCCGTAGCCCGTTATCAGACATGGACGGTGACGCCGACGCAATTTGCCGAGCAGATGCAATATTTGCATCAGCACGATTACACGCCGATTACAGTGGCGCAATTTGCGGCTTATCGCGCACGGCCCAGCGCCTTGCCCGACAAGCCGGTGGTGATTACATTTGACGACGGCTATGTAGATTTTTATGAGCAGGCTTGGCCGATTTTGCAATTTTATGGCTTTGCCGCCAGCATGTATGTTATCACGGGGCTGGTTGATTCGGTGCAAGCCGCGCCGCCCGATCTCGCGCCCATTCCCTATATGACATGGGCGCAATTGCGTCAAATTCAGGCGGCTGGGGTCGAGGTGGCGGCGCATACGCATAGCCATGTCAAGCTCGATACATTGACGCAGGAAAAAATGCGCTGGGAAATTGCGCACAGCAAACAAATTTTAGAGGCGAAGTTGGGGCAAGCCGTCACCACCTTCGCCTATCCGTATGGGCGCTATAACGCGGCGGTGTGCGCCGAGGTTGCCCAAGCCGGCCTGAGCGCCGCCTGTGCCGTGCGTTATGACATGAGCGATTTGAACGACGAGGCGTTTGCTTTGGCACGCATTATTGTGCAAAACAACCATACGTTGGCCGATTTTGCCAGCTTGTTGACCCGGCAGGGCGTAAAACGTAAATTCATGCTGCATCGGGCCAAGGCTCGATTGTGGCGAATGGCCTTAAAGCTGGTTTAGCTACCCATCTTTGGATTGGGAAATCGGTCGAGCTTAGGGCGTAGCGTTGTCCATAGATTTGACCGATGACATATCAGGGCTTTTATCTTAGGGTTACAGCATCAAACATTCTAAATTGGACATTTTATGAATCTATTTAAACCAATTCTCGTCCTTGATGTAGAACTTAGCGAGCGCATCGCTGATGTGCCGGTAACCTACGATCACACGGGTATGCCATATCAGCGGGCACGCTCGCTTGTGCGTTTTCACAATAAACCGCTCGGCTTAGTAGATTTAAATATCAGCGACTCAGGGTTGACCGCATCGGAACACGCAGCAGCTATTTGGCGTAAATTGGGCAGCAAAATCAATGCTCAGTTACGTGCCAATGGGCTGCCCGAGGTCAGCACGCTCGACGAAAGCGGCCTCCCTTTTGAGCGGGTTCCGACCTGCGTGCAGGATCGGAATCTATTCCTCGCCAATGCCCCATTTGCCAGCGTGATTGTATGCACCCGTGATCGGGCTACGTCGTTGGGGCGCTGTGTGCGTTCGTTGCTCAAGCTCGATTACCCGGCCTTCGAGATTATTGTGGTGGACAACGCGCCCAAGACCAATGCCACCGAAGAACTGGTGCGCCGCGAATTTGGGCATTTGGGCGAGAGCGCCGCCCGTGTGCGATACATCCGCGAGCCGAAGCCGGGCAAGTCGCGGGCGGCCAACACCGGCGCAATTCATGCGCGGGGCAGCATTTTGGCCTTTACCGATGACGATGTCGAGGTGGATCGCCACTGGCTGACCGAGTTGGCAATGGGTTTTATGGTGACCGATCATGTGGCGTGTGTCACTGGCCTCATTTTGCCAGCCGAGCTTGAAACGCAGCCCCAATTTTGGCAAGAAGAATTTGGCGGCTATAACCGTGACGGTAATTTTGACCAACGCATTTTCAATTTGGAAAATTTGCGCTGGCGGCGTCAACAAGAGCCGCTTTATCCGTATACATCGGGTAATTTTGGCGCGGGGGCCAATCTGTGCTTCAACCGCGAGGCGTTTATCAAACTGGGTGGTTTCGACCCCGCCATTGGCGCGGGCACGCTGACCATCGCCGCCGAAGACACCGATATTTTGTTCCGCACCGTCATCGGCGGGCAAACAGTGGTGCGCCAACCGTCGGCCTTTTTATATCATTATCAATATCGGGATTATGAGAGCCTGCGCAAGCAGCTTTACAGCTATGGGCACGGTTTTACCGCGCACTTGATGAATTGCATTATGCGCCGCCCCAGCAGCCTGCTCGATTTTGCCAGCATGGTTCCGTATACCCTGTTTTACTTATTCAACCCAACTTCGCCCAAACACGCCAAAAAGACCGACGATTTTCCCAAGGAATTGGCAAAAGTCGAAATGAAAGGCATGTTGGTCGGCTGGTGGGCCTATCTGCGCAGCCGCTGGCGTAATCGCGGCGAGGTCCGGCTCGGCCAAAACACGAGCGATGTCGCATTAAACGACCGCCAAGCGCGTTTGCAAGGCGAGGCGGCACGGGGATGACACGGTGACAGGGTGAAGGGGTGACAAGGTGACTCCTTCACCCCCTCACCTTGTCACCCTGTTACCGTGTCAATATTTACTTTTTAGATTTTTATACAAGCCATGTCCCAAAACTTTGAACCCATCCAAGTATTAGAAATTGAGCTGAGCGAGCCGATTAAGGATATTTTGCCGAAGCAACACGAAGACGGCCACGACTATAAGCGTGGTCGGGCGCTGGTGCGCTTGTTTGGGCAATCGCTTGGCACAGTAGATTTTCAATATCGCGCTATTGGTCTCTCGGCTGCCGAAGTGGCCCATACCATTTGGAGTGTGCTCAGCGCCGAGATCAATTTGTGTCTTAGCCAAAACAGCCTGCCGCATATCCATTCGCTGAATGTGTGGGGCATTCGCTCGGTGTCGAAGCCACAATGTGTTAAAGATCGTGAGCAATTTTTGAAAAAGGCTCCCTTTGCGACAGTGGTCATCGCCACCCGCAACCGGCCTGACTTGATCAGCAATTGCTTGAACGGCTTGCTGCAACTCAATTATCCGCACTACGAAATTGTGGTGGTAGATAACAACCCCAGCAACAACGCCACTGCCGAGGTGGTGAAGCGCGATTTCGGGCAGGTGCCAAACATTCGCTATGTGCGCGAAGATCGGCCCGGCCTGTCGTGGGCGCGTGATTGTGGGCTGGCCCACGCCAAAGGCGAGATTACCGTTTTTACGGATGACGACGTGGTGGTTGACAAAAATTGGCTACTCGAAATTGCCAAGGCGTTTACCGTCGCCGACAATGTTGGCTGTGTGACTGGCGTATTCGTGGCCCGCGAGCTTGAGACCGAGGCCCAAGTGTGGTTTGAGGAATACGGCGGCTGGCACAAGCGCTTCCAGCGCCGCATTTTCGACCTTAAGAAGCATCACACGGGCAACCAATTTTTCCCCTATAACGCATGGGTGTGCGGTTCGGGCGCAAATATTGCCTTTAAGACCGAGGTGCTGCGCGATATCGGCGGTTTTGCCACCGAGCTGAGCACTGGCACGCCGGCAATGGCAGGCGAAGAAGCCTTCTCGTTTTTCAGCACGCTCACTCGTGGTTACACCATCGTGCATGAGCCATCGGCGATTGTGCATCATACTCATCGCCGCGATTACGCTGGTTTCAAACGCCAAGTATATGGCTATGGCACATCCACCACCGCTTACTTGACCAAAGTGCTGGTCAGCAAACCATCGCGCATTTTCGATTTTATGTGGCTGGCGCTGCCCGGCATCAAAAACCTGTTCAAAAACCATGTCAAGAATCAGGCCAGCGTCAATCATGCGCCGGTAGATAAGCCGGTTAGCTCGCTACTGCGCTACGAGGCCACGTATCCCGATGAGCTGATGCAAATTGAGCGACGCGGCAAGATGTATGGCCCACTCGCCTACTTTAAGAGCGTGCTTAATGATCGCAAGGTGCGCCGCGAATTTGCTGCGCACAACCGTGAACAAACCCCGCCCTCGCCAAACATCGCGGTGGCCTAGCTTTTAGTGTTGAGAGTTGAGAGTTGAGAGTTAAGCGCTTAACTCTCAACTCTCAACTCTCAACTCTCAACTCTGTAATCTGTAGGATAACCCCATGAAAATTAATCGTCCACCTCTCCCCGCGCTCACAGGGGCGCGTTTCTTCGCAGCCTTGGCCGTATTCTTATTTCATTATTCCGATGGCTTTAATGGCGCATTGCGTTCTGTCATCGAATATGGTTATATTGGGGTTAGTTTCTTCTTCGTGCTTTCCGGCTTTATTTTGGCCTACAATTACGCCGATAAGAATATTGACCTAAAGAAATTCTGGGTGGCGCGGTTTGCGCGGATTTACCCCGTATACATTTTGGCGGTTGGCTTGGGCCTGCTCATTCTATTTCTGGCCCCGCACTCGGCTCATTCGGCGCGATACAGCGTGCCGCTGTGGCTCGAATTTATCCTCGAATCGTCATTATTACAAGCCTGGACACCTTGGACATATTGCGGTATTAACTGCTCTGGCTGGTCGCTGTCTGCCGAGGCATTTTTCTATTTGTGTTTCCCATTTGCCATCGTCATCATGTCAAAATGGTCAGATGGCAAATTGGTGAAGGCGATCCCACTCTTTTGGCTGCTGTCAATTGCCATACCCGTCATGGCGATGATAGTCAACCCCGCTCTGATCAGCCTGCGCAGCGCCGACGCCGACCCTGCGCTCGACATGATCATTTATAACCCCGCGCTCAATGCCCCGCAATTTTTGCTGGGCGTGTGTGCTGGGCTGCTGTTTTTGCGCCGCTCGAATCTTGTGCCTTATGCGAATTATGGTAGCGCTTTGTTAACGGTCACCGCTGTTAGTTTCACCGGCTTTATTGCTGGGCTAATGGTGCTTCTGCCGCGCCAAATTCCCGAAATCTTGGTGCGGAATGGGTTGTTTGCGCCGGTCTTCGCGCTGCTTATTTACAGCATCGCCCGCGACCCACAAGCCCTGTTTGCGCGTGTCATGGCGAGCAAGCCCTTTGTTATTTTGGGCGAAGCCAGCTATGCGGTTTATATTTTGCAGGTGGGCATTTTCGAGGCGCTTGACGCGCTTGGGTTTATTAAATTTGTGATGGCTCAAGGCCCAATTGTTTTTGGCGTATCGGTTTTGCTCATCACTGTGGTCATTTCAGTTTTTACGTTCTATCTCATCGAGACCCCCGCCCGCAAAATGATTACCAACCTGTTGTTGGGTCGCAGCAAACCTTCGGTTTCTGCGCCTCAGCCTAAGCCCGGGCATGCAAAGCACGCCCCAGTGGTTGATCATCGGGCCATGTCATTCAAGAATGTGTCCCAATGACCGGCGACCTTACCAAAGGATAAACGTGTCAAATCAAAATTTAGTTTTCGTAAATCCGCCTTCCGTTGCTGTTGTTATTTGTGCCTATACCGAGGCGCGTTGGCATGACCTAAGTGATGCCTTGGCCTCGCTTGAGCGCCAAAGTGTCAAGCCTAATGATGTGGTGCTGGTAATTGACCATAACCCACAATTGTTAGCGCGGGTGCAACACGAATTGCTGCCTCGCTTTCCTTTCGCCCGTGCCATCGAAAATAATGAAAAGCGCGGTGGCTCTGGCTCAAAAAATAGCGGTGTTGCTGCCACGACGACCGATTGGGTGGCCTTTTTAGACGACGACGCGACGGCTGAGCCGGATTGGATTCAGCGCATGATTGAAACGATCGAAACGCACCCCGATGCGATGGGTGTGGGCGGGCGTGTATTGCCGCGTTGGACTGCCAACCCGCCCGAAAATGCGGTTGCGCCAAAGTGGTTTCCGCCCGAATTTTATTGGGTGTTTGGCGTGAGCTATCGCGGGATGCCGAAAAAGCTGCAAGTGACGCGCAATTTGTGGGCCAATAATATGATCGTCAAGCGCGAGGTTTTCCTCATTGCGGGCGGTTTTCGCAGCGAGATCGGCCCTGTTGCCAAGCGCCCCATCAACTGCGAAGAAACTGAGTTGTGCATCCGCGCCAATCAGCGTTTGCCCGACCACCATTTTTATTACAACCCCGAAGTGCAAGTGCATCATCGGGTGACGCCCGAACGCACCACATTTCGCTATTTTATCAAGCGTTGCTATTCGGAAGGGTTAGCCAAGGCTTTGGTGGCAAGCTTTGTGGGCGCTGGCTCGGCGCTATCGGCAGAAAGCAGCCATGTGCTGCACGATTTGCCGATGGGCGTATTGTATGGGTTTGCAGAGGTGCTGAGCGGCGATTTAAACGGTTTCGCTCACGCTGCCAGTATTGTGGCTGGGCTGGCGATCACCACCGCTGGCTATGTCTCTGGGCGCTTTGCGGGAGGCAGTGACCGCATTTATGCCGCCCGCGAAAAAGCGCAACTTGGTTGAGAGTTGAGAGTTAAGCGTTGAGGGTTAAGCGTTGAGGGGTGAGAGTTGCTACTCTCACCCCTCAACGCTTAACCCTCAACGACATTACATTTGCGCAAATTGCCCGATGTCGAGCACAAACACCGTCGCCCCGCCAATTTCAACATCCACTTCTTCGGGCGGAATACCGACGGCTAAATCGCCTTGAAACATTTGCTTGCCGGTGCGTTTGCCCGCCAAGCGTTTGAGCATTTTCAGCGCGTGATCCACCTGATTGTCTTGCACACCGATGAGTAACGTGGCGTTTTCTTTGCGCAACCATGCGCCCTCGGTGGCAACTTTGGTAACGCGATATCCGGCATGTGTCAGCCCGTCGAGGGTTGCTCGGCTGTCATCGGCGCGGATGATGGCTAGGATCATTTTCATAGGCTAATCTTTTTTGAGTTTGTCGAGTGCGTCAAATGCTGGGCGTGGGCGACCATCGGCATACACCACGCTATAGACAGCGACATCGGCTTGGTTGGCTGGTTTGCCTACGGTGGCAATATAGTTTAGGTTAAACACAATGCCAAATCTGACATAGCCCGACTTTTTCATAATGTCGAAACCTTGAATAATCCAGTCGGCTTGCTCTTTTTCAGTATTATCGAGCGCAAAATCGAAGCCCGGCGGTGTGCCTTGCACATTTAAATTCTGCATCGAAGGCCAGCCAAATTCGGTCACGCACAGCGGCTTGTTGGTTTTTTGCCGATACCCTTCGAGGGTGCTTAAGAATGACCATGAGTGATGCGGCGAATCGAACGGCCCACGAAATTTGGCGGTGGGGTCGTTGTATTTTTCATCCCAGCGCTTATCGGGCGGCATATTGAAGCCGTTCAGGTGAACGCCAACGCAATCCACCAAGGCTGGCCCACCGGCTGCCACAAATTGATCCATATAAATGAAGTCGTCTACGGCTTTGGTTGGGTCATTGTAACCAGTGGGCGATAGCGCCCCCATCACCACCATCATGTTGGGGTCGGCAGCGCGAATGGCTGGTACAACGCGCTTAAGGAAATTGACATATTCTTTCCCCTCGATGCGGCCCGACGGCACACGCCATTCGCGGTCGAGGTTCATTTCGTTCCACACCTCAATCGCTTGCACACACCCAGCGTAGCGGGCGGTCAATTTCTTGAAAAAGCGCTCGGCTTCGGCATAGTCATCGGGCGGGCCGAGCAAGCCCGGCTCATTGCGAGCGCGTGTCCAGGGCGGGGCTTCGATCACGCCCAACAAAATATTCAGCCCTTTTTTGTTGGCATCGCCCACAAACGCATCCAAAAAGCGCCACAAATCGCCATTTTGTCCCTTGGCTGGCTCATAATCTTTCCAGCGCACTTGGCCTTTGGTCCACTGCATTTTCAGCTTTTGCGCCATAATGCCGTTCCACATGCCAATATCGCCAACGGCCCAGTTGTTTTGAATGCCATAGCCAAACTTATCTGGCGCTTTGCGGGGTTGCTCGCACACAAAATCGGGGATGCCAGCCAATTTGCCATCGGGGTTGGGGCCACGCGCTGCGGGTGGTGCAGCGGGTTGGGCGGCTGCGCCTGAACCTGCTGCGGGCGCTTGGGTTGCGGGGGCAGCAGCGGCAGGCGGGGCTTGTGTGGCAAGTGCCACCACCGGCGCAAACGGGGTAGGCTGGGGCGCACCCATGCCCAAAAAGCCATTGCCACGCACCAGCGTGATGAGGCCATAGGCCAGCAAGGCAAGGGCAAAGATGCCGATAATGCCCAAGACCGCCAACCCGATGGCGATCCGTCGTCGTCGTTGTTGATTGTGTTCCTGATAGTTCATTTTTTCTTTTACCTCAAATTTTTGAAAAGATGTTGTCTAATTATTAGAAATCGGGTTTCTGAAAGAAACCCGATTTCTTCTGTAAATAACTGTTAGAAATCAGGTTTCTGAAAGAAACCCGATTTCTGTTTTAGTGTTGCATGCGCTAATTAATTGCCCCCAGCGCCTTGAGCGCGGGGATCAATTCTGCCTCAGCCAATGTGAGATTGGTGCTACGAATGACAAACCCATTGAGTTGATATTGGCTAATGGGCGTGAGCAATTGCTCGCCGATGCGGATGGCGTAGTCGTTTTGCGCGGCCCGCCCGACCCCGTTGGCGGGCACAATCAGTTGCAATTTGTGGCGATTGGTCTCGCCCAAGATACCGCGAATCATGCGTTCAAATTGGCTATTGTTGATTGGGGTAACGGCGCGGGCGGTTAAATCGAGCTTGACCGCGTCGGCGACGTCTGAAATGGCTCGCAAATCGTAACCGGCGCTGCTCATGCCGCTCGACCCGCTGCCGATGGCGGTAAACGGAACGACCACATTAAGGCTGAGGTTACGGTTTTCGCTGCGTATTACCTTTGCCAAATTGCTGACAAACGTGCTAAATTGATCACGTTGGCTTTCTTCGATGCCGCGATAATCAATTTCAATGCCGACATAGTCGCCGTTTTTTAACACATCGAGCAAATTGGCAATGTGCGATTGGCGCAAGCTATCGGCGGCCAGCATGTCGCGCAGCGTGGTGCGGTTTACTTCGCCATAATCGCTCCAATTACGCAGCGCCACAATCGCATTTTTGCCAAAATCGCGCCCACGCGGCACGGCGCTGCGGTCGCCCGCCACATTGCCAAAATCGCCCAAATACAACCCCGGCACGACGATACGGGTTTGCCATTCGGGCATACTATAGCGCTCGGTTTGCAGGCGGCGCGTCAAATCACCGCTCCCCACTGGCAACTCGACCGCAAAGGCGTGTTGAGGGCTGCTGGTTTGCAACATAATGACGTTTTCGGGCAGTTTGCTTAAGGTGGCTTGCACCGATTTGGTTGCGGCGTTGAAATCGCTGCTTAGCCATTGCCATTGGTTGCGTTTGCTGTCCCACATATACATGTCGTAGGCAAATTGTGGGTCAATCGTCACCTGCGGCAAGGCCGAAAGCTGAATGTTGAGCGATTTTGGCTCGTTGCTGCACACGCGCAGGGTGTAAAACCCACTCACCACTTTGGCCTTGGGTGGCAATGCTTCGGCGGCTTGTCGCCACGTGCTTTGGGCCGCCGTTGGCGAAAGCAACTCGTTGGGCAGGCCCGCCACCTGCACGCCAAATTCGCCTGAAAATGCGGCGGGGGGCACACTCAGCTTAACCCCGCCGCTCGCGGGTGCAAGTTCAGTTTGATTGGCATTCAGGGCGGTGCAACCCGCCGCCGATAACGAACGATAGGCCCAAAATACGAGCAGGCCCAACGCCAATAGCCCCACCGCGATGCCCAGCGGCAGCAAAAATGCGTTACGCGCCTGCAATGGCGGGCGCTCACGCGGGGGGCGCGGGGTGTGGTTTGGCCGAAACGCAATTCGCCCGTGTTGCGTATTCGAAGGGATGCGAATCGCTAAAGGGATGTCGTTTGGGTCCTTCTCGCTCTCGTTCATGTCGCTCAATTGGGTCGTGTAATACTAATGCTGATTTCGTCATCTCTCCCCCGCTATTGACAGGGGCGTGAGTAAAATCATCTGGGCAAGATTTTAGCATGATGCCTTAAATTCGCCGCTATATCAACTGCCCATTGCGCAGCCGCAGCACCCGATCGGCGACGCCCACGACTTCTTCGCTATGCGTGACCATCACCAAATTTTTGCCCGCCTTGCGGGTGAGGGTGTCAATGAGGTCGAGCACAAGCTTGCCGGTATCGGCATCGAGGTTGCCGGTTGGCTCGTCGGCCAGCACCACCATTGGGTCGTTGATGAGGGCGCGGGCGATGGCGACCCGTTGTTGCTCGCCGCCGCTCAGCCGGTCGGGGAAAGCATGGATGCGATGCGCCACGCCGACTTGCGTCAACAGGTCTTTGGCGCGTTGTTCGATGGCTTTGCCATTCGCGCCGCGATTGCGCATATCGAGTTCGAGCGGCAAACACACATTTTCGAGCACACTGAGGGTGGGGATGAGGTTAAATGACTGAAAGACAAAACCGATATGGGTGCGACGAAAGAGGGTGCGTTCGTGGTCACTCATGCGGGTGAGCGATTTGCCGTCAATAAAGACCTCGCCCGCCGAGGGCGTGTCTATGCCGGCGATGAGGTTGAGCAAAGTGCTTTTGCCGGAGCCGCTTTTGCCCAGCAGCACCACAAATTCGCCTTTGGCAAAAGTCAACGAGACGTCATTTAAGATGCTTCGGTCCACACCGGCCTCGTGAAATCGCTTTGAGACGCGGTTTAGCCGAATCATGCTTTCTTGCGCTGTCATACAAAGTCATTATACGCGGGGGAAGATGGGATTCACGCCAACCACGCTATCGCCGCAAAAACCAGCCGATCGAGCGCCTGCACCGACATCAAAATATGTTCTTCCAGCGTATCTTCTTCTTTGGCGTGCGACAACCCATTGAGCGACTGCACGAACAGCATAACAGTAGGAATGCCCGCCCGCGCCACCTCGGTGGCATCGTGCAGCGGCCCGCTGGGCAAACGATGGCTAGTCCCAGCCACCGCCCGCACTGCCTCATCGCCCATATTGATCAGATCGGGGTTGAAATGCACGGGCGCAACGCTAAAGACGGGTTGCCATTCGACGCTCACCCGTTCTTCGCGGGCAAATTGTTCGCTGGCGGCTTTGGCTTCGCGCAACATCGCGGCTAGGGTCGCGGCATCTAAGTGGCGCTGGTCGAGCGTGCAATCGCATTGCCCGACGACGGCGGTCATGACGCCGGGTTTGGTGCTGACATGCCCCACCGTGCAAACGCCGCCATGCTGTACGGCGATATCGCGGATGGCGAGTTCAAATTTTGCCGCCGCTGCCAGCGCATCGCGTCGCAAATGCATGGGGGTTGCGCCAGCGTGGGCCGATTGCCCCACAAAGCGAATGCGATGCCGTTCGACGCCAAATGTGCCCAGCACCACGCCCAGCGGCAAATTGAGCGATTCGAGCACCGGCCCCTGTTCAATATGCAATTCGACATAGGCGGCGGCGTGTTGTAATTGGCGCTGTGCCTTGTGCGCTTGGTCGAGGTCAACCCCATAGGCCGCCAAGGTTGGGCCAAGCACACAGCCATCTTTGTCGGTGAGATGTCGCACTTGGTCGGCGACGACTGTCCCTGCCGCCAACCCTGATCCCAACAAACTGTAGCCAAACCGGCCCTCTTCGTCGGCCCAATCTACCAGCCGCACCGTGACCGGCGGCGGCTGGCCCGATTGCGCCATCTGGCTCGCCAAATGCCGCAGCACCTCATACCCGGCCACCAAATTGAGGCAGCCGTCGAGCCAGCCGCCATTGGGAATGGAGTCAATATGCCCGCCAATAAGCAGCGTTTTGTCTGAGCGCCCGCGCAGCGTCACCCACTGGTTGCCGGCCTCGTCGGTCTCGAAGGTTACGGGCAAATCGGCCAGCCGTTCGCGTTCCCATGCGCGGGCACGTTGCCAAATTTCGGTCCACGCCACCCGTTGTGCGCCGTCGGCATCGCCGGTGAGCTGGCGCAACGCCTTTAAATCGGCAATCACGCGGGTGGGTTGCAGGCCATCGGCGGTATAAGAATCCGTTATGGTCATCATTTGGCTGCAATTTTACCGCCAAGGGGATTTTGTCAAATTTGTATTTTGACAATTTATAGGTAAACGCAAATAAACAGGCTATACTTGCAACCTTTACACAACTAATTCTAATAATCTAAGTCGGGCGTGCCATAGCACCTTTTAACATTGATTGCGCCCTTAATCAAAGTTACGCTTATGACACGACGATTTTATTTTGCGCTTTGTGTTTGCAATGCAATCATTCTCTCGGCTTGTTCAAACACAGCATCTTCGGTTCAAAACAATTCTGGTCAAGTGGTGACCACATTTGCCACGCTGCCGCCGTCGCCAACGGCACGTTCGCTGCCAACGGCGCGGGTCGTCTCCAACCCTGCCATTGCGCCATCGCCGACATTGGTTCCGGCGTCGCAACCGGTCAAGGTCGCCGAGCAAGCGGTTGTGCCGCGTGAGAGTATTGGCGAACCGACTGCTGTGCCGCCCACTGCGCCGCCGCCTATGGCGACTGCACGCCCGACCCAAGCCCCGCGTGCCACCCAAACCCCGCGCCCAACAGCGACCATTGTCTTGCCAACGGCTCCGCCATTGCTGCCCACCAGTCCGCCGCCCGTAGCGACGACTCCCGATGGCGTTGCCATTGTGTCACCGATCGTAGTTACACCCGCGCCAGTATCGGCCACTGCTTCAACGTCTGCCTCAACTTCGCTTTCGCGCACGGCTCCGATTACCCCGACATTGATTGACCGTAGCCGCTGGACGTTTTCGGTTACCCCAAAACAGCCGTCTGAAGGCGGGCTAGTTACCATTGCGTGGGATTTGAATGGCGAGGACAACTTCAGCATTTGGGCCATCTCATTGGGCGATAATGCCAAAGTGCAGTCGGTTGCGCCGGGGGCACGTTTGCCCAGCACGGGCGCAATGTCATATATTTTGCCGTTAGGGCGCAAATTTACCCGTTTTAGCCTAACCGCACAAGATCAAGTGGGGTTTAGCCTGCCCGATGTCATTATCGAGGCGCAATGTTTGCAGCCGACCAACCCGTATGACGCTTGCCAACGCGAGGCGGCACTGGCCGAGCAACTGCTGTCGCCGTTTGGGTCCGCTAAACCCAACGCCGCCGCATCACCCACGCCAAAAGCGCAAGCGACCCCATAGTTCGATTTTTCATCGCAATGTCGGTAAATTATGTTCTCATCTTACGCACAAGGTAAGTATTTCACCACGAAGCACACGAAGGACACAAGTAAAAGAAGGCGTTTGGATGCAAATCTTTGAGTGCTTTGTGCACTTTGTGGTAAAAAATTTGAGCCTCGCGTAACGTCAGTGATGTTTCCATACTCCGCATGGCCTCACACTGAGGCCGTGCGGAGTCAACATGATGGGCTATCACCCGACAACATAAAACTCGCTCAAACCTTCGAGGTCTTAGCTCAGTTTGATGTTGTAGCCGCAGCTTGCAATAAGACCTCGGAAGTTTAGCAACTATTTTCACCTCAGTATAGAACTTTGGCTATGTGGCGCATGCCAATTATTTGCGTAAGGCAATCGGCAAATAAATGCGCGATGCGCCGAGCCATTGGGCGGGGCCGTAGGTGTTTTGGTTGCCGCCAGTCTCTATTTCAACCAGCCAATAGGTATAGGTTTGTTGCGAGGCGGCGGTGTTGTCAATCACCTCATACGTCGCCCCAGCGCCGCCGCGCCCTTCGGCCAATATATTTTGAGCGGTGATTTTCACCGCACTGGCGGGCGGCTCATGTGCCGAATGTCGGCCATTGGCGCGGTAAATGGCAAACGACCAAGTGTCAATTTCGGTGAGTGTGACCCAACGAATGCGCACATCTTTGTCGCGCCGCTGGGCGGTAAAGCTCGCCAATGTTACCGCCGACGGGTCAAATGGGAAGTCAACTTGGTTGCTCTTGATGATCGAGTTGGTCTGCTGCCCAGTTTCGTCTTGCGCATTCGCGATATTCGACACCTGCACTTGTGAACCGATTTGCGATGCGACACGCACAGCAAATTGAATGTTGGTGCTGCTTTGTGGCGCAAGTGTGCCAATCTCCCAAATAAGGGTATTGCCTTCAATTCGCGAGATCTCTGGCACAGCGCTGCCCTCAACATAAGACACGACATTGCTCATCAGCGGGTCGCGCACAACGATCTTGTTCAATGCAGTATTGCTGGTGTTGCGCACGGTGAGTGTGTAGGTGATGAGATCACCCGGTTTTACATTGATAAGGCGGCCTGTGACGGCTGATTTTTCAATCACTAAACCGCCTTGTAATGGCGCGTCGGTGGGCGTGATACGCGGCACAGGGGTATAGGTTGGGTTGGGGGTGTAGGTCGGTTGTGGCGTATAGATAGGTGTTGGCGTAGCAGTTGCATTTGGCGGCGGGGTCATGCTCGGTGTTGCCGTTATGGTTGGCGTTTCAGTCGGCCCTGCCGGTGTGCCATATGGCGTCGCGGTTGGATATGGGGTTGCGGTTGGGTATGGCGTGCTGGTCGGGTAAGTTGTTCCCGTCGGGGTGATCGTCGCGGTTGGCGTTTCGGTGGCTGTCGCTGTCGCGGTTGCGGTGGCGGTT
>JAHBAL020000519.1 GCA_018500105.2 Anaerolineae bacterium | reverse complement strand
TCGCTAGCGTTAAACGCAGGTAATGGTAAGTAGTCAGTGAGAATAAGGTTTGAAAAATCGGTGGATGGGAGTTGGTAGGTAATGCGATAGGTCACCCGATCTCCGGGGCGCATGACCAGCGGCGAGGGCAGGCTGGTGCTGCCGTTGATCGCGTAAACCGATTTTTGCAGGTTTGGCTTGACAATGGTGATATTGGCCGATGACGTATCGCTGGCGGTGCTGCCGGTGGGGGCAAATGTGCCGGTGTTGAGCACGGCCCCGCGAATGGTCACGGTGTTGGTCAGGGTGTCGCCCAATTCAACCAGCGAGGGGGTGCGGTTGCGAAATGTGTTGCTGATGGTGGCGCGAAAAGTCACGACGCCCTGTGTGCCGCCGTTGTTATAGCTGGCACAATCGGGTGTGGGCGAACCGACTGGATCAACACAGCCGCCGAGCAATTGCCCAGTTTGACCGCGTGTTATTTGTTCGTTCGACACATTAAACACCAGCGTGCTTGTGCCGTTGGCGTTGACGGTGGTCGCCACGTTGGCGGCGTTCATGGTCGCCAGTGGCAAGCTATAGTCATTGCCGTCAATTTGTAGCTGCGCCGAATTGGGCACAAATACGAGGCCATCGCCCAGCGAATCAGTGATGACAATATTATTGAAGGCGAAAAAGTCGGAGACTTGGAACGTGAGGCTATACGCCACTGTGTCGCCCGGGGTGTAGCCGGTTGCGCCTGTGTTGGTGATCAGCCGCGCTGCTTTTTGAATGGCGATTAAGCGGTCAGTCAGGGTATGGTCGCTGTTTGCGTCGTTGCTGCTCACATTTGCCACTGGGTCATCTGGGTCGCTGGGTGTCCAGGTTGCGCCCGCTAAGCTGTCATTGACCGAGGTTGTGGGGCTGCCGGTGTTGGCATTCAGCACGGGGGCCGAGGCGGCATCGTCTCGCGGGACGAAGAATGAAAAGACCACCGAGGCATCGGCGGTGCTGGCGCTGCCCGTCACCGCCGCGCAGGTGATTTGTAGCACGCCGCCTATGCCGCTTGGCGTGTTGGTGGCGCTACAGCCGGGAGTCATTGAATCAATGCCGATAAATTGCACATTGGATGGCAAATTGTCGGTGATGAGCAAATTGGTGATGGTTTGCCCAGCCGCCAAATCCACATCTAAACGATATTGACGTGGGAAATTGGGGCCGGTGGCGGTTTCACTTTCGGGGCCGATATAGGTTTTGGTCAGCCGAAAAACGGTGGGCGTATAGCTAAATGGGCTGCTTAGGGTGCTGCTGATAACCGGATCGGTGGCTTTGTTGTCGAGTGCGTCGCTGCCAAATTGAAAACCGGCCCGCGCCGTGATGGTGTGAACGACACCGGCATCAATTAGGTTCGAGGTGTTTGTGCTCACTTCAATTTCGGCAGCGGGTTGGGCTGGGGTAAAGCTGCCAAAGGGCAGTTCTAATACCACCAATTGCTGCCCCACTGGGCAGGCCACCGACAACCCTGTAAGCGGATGCACAACATTGGCCCCAGTGCAGGTGAATGGGGTGGCACTAACACTATTTCCAAGATAAGTTGCAGCGTTAAATGAGAGACCTTCGCCCGCTTCGCCGTTGCTGTCATAGGGCAAATACAGGTCAATGTATGGCCCATAGCCGATGGTTGGGGCAATGCTGCCAGTGTTATCAAACGTCAGGGTGAAGGTTTGTGCTGTGCCGATAAACCCTTCGCTTGGCCCGCCGATGGTGACGATTGGCACAGGCGCGGCAAACGCAACAGATGGTGTAACAATGCTGTGCGAAAGTGAAAAAGCGAGCACCCAGCGCAAGACACGCTGCAATCGGTGTGTGATCGTGCTTCGGTGCGACGGGAATGTGTGACGAAAGTGATGCATTTTATGCCTGAAGCAAGCATTGCAAACATCGCTTGTGGCTTGCCTTCAAACATAAATTTAGTCAACTTGTTTTTAAATGTAATCAGTCAAATGCACGCAAAATAGTCATTTGAAAGAAGGAGGGGTTATCTATAAATATAACCCGATTTTATTCATGATTGCATAATATTATTTTGTATTAGACGGCGAAAAGTGAATAATTTCAATTTTGAAATCTAAGTAAAATCTTTGAAATTCAAGGCGTTATAAGGCGCATTTTTGTGTTTTATCGCTAAAGTTAGTGTCTAAGGACACTTAGGACGCTACTTAATTTGGCCGTAATTTCAATCAACTTATAGATTGCATAAGTGGCGGGCGAGGATGGGTGGTGGTTGAGCGTAGCGACACCACCGCCTAAAGAGAAAACCCCTTCGGGGGGATTTTTGCCCGCAACTACTACTGGTTACGAAAACGAACCCGAAGGGTTCATGCCCAATTAGGCGGTGGTTGAGCGTAGCGACACCACCGCCGGTCTATGCCATGCCCAACCACCGCTGGCAAAATACGCTTGCTCCCCTTCTTTCTCATGATCGCAACGTTGCAAACCCAGTATAGTTCGAATGATGATTTGCACTGTAATATCCGTTCATTTTGTAGGCCCTAGTCCGAATTCACTTTTCGCTGTGCCAATGCTATGCTTTGCGCAGACAAATGAAAGCAATCGTGAGCACAGGCAACATCACACCCTTCATCGTAGCCCGCCTCACCAAATATTTCGTAGCAGTCGTCTTTACGATTGCTTTCTTAGTGAATTGCGTATCAGCAGACACCATTATTTCGGCCAAAGAAATTGTAGCCCCTACCGCAGCCGAAAATCGCATCGAATCGGGGTCGCCTGTTGATTTGTCGCAATTGCCCAACAAGACCTATTTGCCCATCCTCGCAAATCGTCAGCGCAGCACGACGGTTTGGGATAGCGGCAAATAAGGCTTGTAAGGCTTGTGTCTTGCCTTACGCTTGCATATCTTCTAGCACCAGTTGCAACCGCCGTTCTCCATTCCACTCGTTAATATCTAGATGAAACGCGACGTCAATTTTGCTGCTTGGCGTGACCTCATTTAGCCGTTCTCCCATTCGCCAGCCAATCGCATCCCAATTGCCGCCCCGCGCATCTTTTAGGCTCAGTTTGAGATGAGGGCCAGCCCCGCCTTCGGGTGGCGCATCTTCTTCGGCACGGCCAATACGCCTTGCCGAACGCACCTCGATTTGCCGCGCCACAAACACGGGCCTTGGGTTGCCATGCCCGTGTGGCTCTAGCAGTTGCATGGCCTCGTGACTTTGTGGGGTTAGCTTGTGCAGGTTAATTTCGGCATCGGCATGGATTATTTTTGCCCATCCCTGTTCGGGTCGCTGCGTTTGAGCGATTTCACACAGCCGTTGCTGCAATTCACCCAGCGAGGTCGTGCGGGTGGTGAACCCAGCGGCGGCGGCGTGACCGCCATGCCTCAGCAACAGGTCTTTGCATGTATCGAGCGCATCGGTCATGTGAAATCCATTGACGCTACGACACGAACCGCGTGCTTCTTCGCCCGTAATTGTCACAACTACCGCCGGGCGCATATGCCGCTCGACCAAACGCGCGGCGGCGAGACCAATCACACCGGCATTGAAATCGGACGATGACGCGAACGAGAGCGGCCATTCAACTTCATGTTGGCTCAATTGCTTTTCGGCGGCACGCACCACCGCGGCGGTAATTTGTTGGCGCTGCTCATTGCGGCTGCTCAGCGTTGCCGCTAAATCACTGGCCCATGCTTCATTATCGGTGGTGAGCAAATCATAAGCATTTAGCGCCGTGTCGAGGCGACCGGCGGCATTTAGGCGCGGTGCGAGCTGAAAGCCAATTTGCCCTGCCGACACGTGTCCGCCCCGTAGCCGTGCCGCTTTGGTTAATGCGGCAACGCCTAGCCTTGGGTGCGCATTGAGGGCGCGTAATCCGGCTTGCACAAGGCTGCGATTCTCGCCCACCAGCGGCATCACATCTGCAATTGTGCCAATTGCCACCAAATCGAGCAAATCGTTTGCTGCAAAATCGAGCATGGCCGTTGTGCGCTCGGCTTTTGCCAATAGCGCTTGGGCTAACCGGAATGCCACGCCCACCCCGGCCAATTGCTTAAATTCATAACTGCAATCTGGACGTTTTGGGTTAATGACAGCCAAGGCATTGGGCAGCGCGTGCTCCAAATCGTGGTGGTCGGTGATGATAAGGTCAAGGCCGATCTCGCGGGCGTGTTCAGCCTCGCTCACTGCACGCGCCCCACAGTCAACCGTAATCACCAAATTCACCCCACGCGCTTTTAGTTTGTCGAGCGCAGTGGCATTTAGGCCATAACCTTCTTCGAATCGGTCTGGAATATACACTTGCACCGTTGCGCCCAATTGCCGCAAGACCATCATGAGCAAGGCGCTTGCTGTCACCCCGTCACAATCGTAATCCCCATAAATCGCAATAGACTCATTTGCCCCAAGTGCTTGCAAAATACGGTCAACTGCCTTATCTAGGTCAACTAGACTTTGGGCGGCGTTTTCGATCGGTGTTGGTGTAATAAAAGCACGGGCTTGCTCCACAGTTTTGTTGCCCCGTGCCCACAGCACTTGTGCCAAAAGTGGGTGCAATTCGGGCAAGGCTTGGTAAAACTCACGGCTGGCGTGTGCTGCAACTTGCCATAAGGTGTTCGGTCTTTTCATTGGCCCCGCGATTGTAATCTACCCGCTTGAAATTGGTGTGCGAAAAATAAAAACACGGGCATACATGCCCGTGTTTTTTTGCCGAGGGTGGTTTTAGCTTATAGCCAACCTTGTTTTTGGCAAAACTCAGTCACGACAGGGATGGTGACATCTTTGCCTTGATAAGCCTGAATGCCATAAAAGATAAATGGGATGATCAGCAACGGAGTGAAACAAGCCAAGATGAACGTCACCGACATGATCATGAAGATGATGAGAGCCACGACCGAAAGCGCGATGCTTTGCACCGCATGGCGTTTGAGCATGGGGTTGTTCTTCATCGAATCACTGACCAAAATGACAATGCCAATAATTGGCGCGAGAATGTAGGCTAGCAAAGCCATGAGCTTATCGTTATCGCTATTCATATTTTCTTCTTGACTTTTAATAATAGTTGACAATAAAACGCACCTGTGTATAGCGCTGTGTTTTTTGTCGCTGTTTGCAGATGTGCATATATTGTAATCATCATACGGACAATTGGCAACTATAGTTGCAGCGATGTTGTCTTAGATTTTGTGCATTGTTAACAAGTTGTGTCTCTAAGCGCTTGTTGCGTGACCTTAAAAACAGAAGGTCGAAATCATGATTTTTGCTTATTTATAGGAAATCAGGGACTGTATTTTGGGCAAAAATTTTTCCGTGCTGAATTATTGGGAAGCGATCGCACGATTGGCGAGTGTTTAGCAAGGTATCTATTTGAGACTGTAAATCATAAAAAGTATATTTGAGTTTGTCCCTTAAATTATCAGATTTCGACAAAAAAGCCTTGACTTTGTGCCATATGCCAAGTATGATCTTAGTCCCTTCGTTAAAGGGAACGCGAATCGAATAAAATCTTCAGACAAAAGTTGTAGTTTTAAGCTAAAACGACTTGACGAAATGAAGAAAATAAGTAGAATCGGAAACCTTGCGATCTGACGGAAGCAAAACAAAAAACAAGCGAATAGTTAATTCAAAAATTTAAGAAATCAAGAGTTGACAAAATAAGCAAGTTGAGTAGAATATGCCTCCCGACGAAAAAAGGAAAGTCGAGTATAATCGGCCAGCTTAGTTTGAAAGGACTAAGAGCACATTGACAATTAAAGAGTGATAAAGAGATTCGAGAACAAGTAGAAAGAAATACGGGTCTTGAAAAGAAGTCGAAGACTTTAATCTAAGGATTA